>JAJRYN010000064.1 GCA_024275755.1 archaeon
ACAAATACCTTAACATTTTTTATACCCAGTTTCCCGAAATTCTCCCTCGCCTTTTCAGCAAGTTCTTTTATCCTTTCAATGGTGTATATCTTACCCTTTTTTGCTATCTTTGCAGCAAGTGCAGCATGATAGCCTGTCCCAGTTCCTATCTCCAAAACTTTACTATCTTCCTTCAGCTTCAATGCTTCAAGCATTATTGCCACCATGTGAGGTGCAGATATCGTCTGCCCATATCCTATTTCTAAAGGCACATCCTCATATGCATACTCTCTCTGGCTCTCTGGCACGAAAATTTCTCTTGGCACTTCCCTCATTGTCTCTATCACTTCTCTGCTTTTTAAATAACCTTGCTTGACGAGTTTATTGATTAGCCTTTCTTTATCCACAATATAAAGAGATGATGATTTAATAACAATTATGGTTCTTTTATGACCAAGAATTTAAAGAAAGAAAAAGGTTTGCTGACTCACTCATGGCAAAGAATCTTATGTTCTACTTTTCATTCAGTAAAAATATAAATATACTGAGTTTTTAACAGGTCATGCAAAAATACGTGTTCGTGGTGGTAACGCTTCTGCTCATATCATATTATCCATGTGTTTCTTCAAATCAGGAAAATAAAATTCTTGAAATAATAAATGAGGTGAATGAAGATTCTCTTTACTATTATGATAAAACTATACAGGATTTCGGCCCCCATCCTACTGGTAGCGAAGCTTGTCAGAAAGTTGCAGAATTTATATACAACGAGTTCAAAAGTTACGGCTTAAGTGTAGAATATGATGAATGGAAGATAAATAGATTAGAAGGAAAAAATGTTGTTGCCACTCTACCCGGAAAAGATAACTATACTGTCATCATATCTGCCCATTATGACAGCGTTGCCGTATCTCCGGGGGCAGATGATGACGGCTCCGGCATATCATGCGTGCTTATGGCTGCAAAGATATTGAGCAGATATTCTTTTCAACACACAGTCAAATTCATTGCATTTTCTGGAGAGGAAGAGGGGCTATATGGTAGTGCTCATTATGCAAGAAATGCTTATGAAAACGGGGAGATAATCATTGCAGATTTGCAGCTTGATGGCGTTGGACATGCTGTCAGCAAAGAAGGAGGAGATAAAATAAGAATATCTGCCAATGATGCCTCGACATGGATAACTGATGCAGCTGAGGAAATAACAGAAAGATATGGAGAAGAAATTGGATTGAAAATAATGAGGCATCGTAATTTTCCAGGCAGCGATCACCAATCATTCTTAAATTATGGATACGAAGGCATATTTTTTCTGGAATATGAATTCAACCCGTATTATCACTCTCCTCAGGATACAATAGAAAATGTCAATATAAGTTATTTGACAAAGGTGTGTAAACTAGCTGTGGCAACACTTGCTGAATTAGCTGATGAAGATGTTCCTATGATTGTGAGAATTGTTGAACCAGAAAGAGGTGCCATTTATTTTGGCGGGAAGAAAATAATGGATCTCGAGAGCTACAAAACAATAGTGTTTGGAAAAACTCATGCAAAGGTGGAAATCATGGCAAAGGATAACATAAAAAGAGTTGAATTTTATTTTGACGGCGAGCTTAGAGGAGTGGATGATGAAGCACCTTTTGAGTATGTATATGGTAAAATAGCAGCGTTTAATCATATGATAAAAGCAATTGCATATGGTGAAAACAGCGAAGATATCAATGAAATAGAGATAACCGTATTTAATTTTCTACCAAAATATTGGCTAAGCTAGCTCATCCTGCTCAATGCCTCATTCATATCCTGCAGAAATTGAGAGGCATTTCTATAGCCAATGGTTCTGTACACTTCATTACCATTTTTATCAAGATAAACAATGGTGGGTATTGAATAAACATTATATTGATAAGCTATATTTTTTTCTTCGCTCACATCTACTTTAACTGGAATGAAATTTTTCGTGACTTCTTCAATAACCTTTTGGTTTTCATAAGTGATTTCATCCATCATTCTGCATGGCCCGCACCAATCTGCATAAAAATCCACCAGAATAGGCTTTCCTTCCTTTATACCTTTCTGCACCCCACTTTCGTAATCCATCCAGGAAATATAAGAAAACTCTGTCTCATTTTTTTCCTCCTTTTTGTTCAAACAACCTGTTAAAAATAACGAGAATAAGAAAATAGACAGCATTATCATAGCTTTTCCTTTTCTCATATATATCTCTCTATCCAATCCCTTAACATATCTGCCGGCAGTGCCCCCACATTTCTATCCACCATTTTGCCATTTTTAAACATGATTAAAGTTGGGATACTCATTACTCTGTACTTCATTGCCGTCTTTGGATTTTCATCTGTATTCAGCTTTGCAAAAACAACCTTTCTCCTCATCTCTTTTGCAAGTTCTTCTATAACAGGAGCAAGCATTCTGCATGGTCCACACCAGTCTGCATAAAAATCAACAACCACAACATCATATTTTGATATAACCTCATCGAAATTCTCATCTGTTATCTTTATTGGTTTCTTGGGCATCTCTTTTTTCTCTTCTTTACTAGCGCTCATCATTCTCTGTAGCATTTTCTGTTTTATCTTTTCTATCTCACTCATGGTTGGTATAAAAAAAGAAATATATAACGTTTTTGCATGATTTTTGCACAACCGTTTTATATGTAAAAAGGATTGCAGAATATGGAATGTAGCGATGTATTCAAATGTTTATTTAACATTGGGGAAAATGAGATAATGCTTTACAAAATTTTACTGAAGAAAAGACTGCGAGCAGACGAACTTGGAAAGGTAGTAGGAAAAGACAGGAGTACTGTGCAGAGGTGCTTGAAAAAACTGGTTGATTGTGGGATGGTGAAAAGATATAAAAAGGATATCAAAAAGGGAGGAGGATATTATTATGTATACGAAAGTGTTGACCCTGAAGAATTAAAAAAGTGGATGGAAAACTGCATCGAAAAATGGTATGAAGAAATGAAAAAACTTGTAAAAAGCTTTGAGAAATTTATATAATTTCAAAGACAGTTTCTATTTCTACCGCCTTTTTCAGCATATTTGATATGGAACAATATTTCTGCATTGATAGCTCAATAGCATGCTGGCATGCTTTTTCATCAACTTCTCCTTCAAAAATATATTTGAGTTTTATTTTTTTGAAAACTCTTGGGTATGCTTCTTCTCTTTCACCTTCAATTTCGACTTCCAGATTTTTTATTTTTTGTCTTTTCTTGACCATTATATTCCAGACATCCATAGATGTGCAAGTGGCTAATGAAAGCAGCAATGCTTGCATAGGGGTCAATGAAACTTTTCCGTCGTCGAGAATAATGGAATGATTATCTATGATTCCCAAAAAAATCATGTCTTTGATGTGCGTAACCTTCCCTTTCATAGAAATAATTCAAAAGTTTTTAAAGAATGTTTTGTTTAGCAATATGCACAGAAAACCTGTTGTTGCTGGACATTTTTATGAAAGAAAAACAGAAAGGCTCATCGAAGAAATAAAGCATTGTTTTTTAAAGGGGCCTGGAGAGATACCAGAAGTAAAAAAAGAGGGAGGAAAAATTAAGGGAGTGGTTGTCCCCCATGCAGGATACATTTATTCTGGATATGTTGCGGCATATGCATATAGTGAGATAGCCAGAGACGGCTTTCCCAAAAAATTTATTATTCTCGGGCCAAATCACCATGGCTATGGAGCTGCAGTTGCAATAATGACTGAAGGAACATGGGAAACTCCTCTAGGAGAGGTAAAAATTGCAGATGACGCAGAAAAATATTGTCAAGGAATTATACAGAAAGATGAAATAGCTCATAAATATGAGCATTCCATAGAAGTGCAGCTTCCTTTCCTCCAGTTTTTAAGTCAGGATTTCACATTCATTCCAATATGCTTTGGCTGGCAGGACTGGGAAACTGTTAGAGAGGTAGGAAGTATACTGGCTGATGCGGAAGATGCTATCATAATAGCAAGTAGCGATTTCTCTCACGTTAATTTCTCTGGCTTTCCAACAGAGGAAGATATTGAAGAACATGTAAAAAGGAAAGACATGGCAGCTATTGAAGAAATCCTGCAATTAAATGCAGAGGGGCTTATTGAAAAAGTGGAAAAGGAAAATATAACAATGTGCGGCTATGGCGCTGTTGCTGCAATGCTTGAAGCAGTGAAAAAGAGAGCGAGACAAGCAAGGTTACTTAAATATGCAACCTCATACGACGTTGAGCCAGGAACATATTGCGTGGGATATGCTGCAATAGTTATAGAGTAGCTATTTCTTCAATGCTTCCTGCAATTTGCTTTGCAATTCCTCTATTTTTTCCTTCAATTTGCTTTCCTGCCCTTCCAGGGATTTTTTTCTTATTTCCAGTGTTTCTTTATCCTCCTGCAGTTCTTTGATTAATTTCTCCCTATCTGCCTTTATTATTAAATTTCCAATGTTTTTATAGATTGGCGCATTTTCCTCGAGTTTGTTTAGTTCTTCCAGTGCATTTTCTGTCTCCTTAAGCTTGATATCAATCTGCATTCTCTGCTGAATGGTAAGCTCCAATTGTTGCTGCAATTGTTGTAGTTGCCTTAACTGGTTCTGCACCTGCGGAGGTAGATCCTCAAATCTTATAGCCATAAAAGGTTATACTGCATGCTGTTTTTAAATATATTGGTAATATAACAATGGCATTGTCAAGAATTAATGAATGAAGAATTTGATAGGGTCTTTCCTCATATACGTTATTCAAATCCATTTTTCAAAATTTTATTTTAATGCACAATCTTGCAATTAGTTTTTAAAATTACTCGCATTATACTTACAATGCCCATATTTGTGATTCAAAAACACTATGCTCGACGCCTTCATTATGATCTGCGACTAGAGATGGATGGTGTGCTGAAGAGCTGGGCCATTCCTAAAGAACCGCCAGCAAGGCATGGTGTAAAAAGGCTTGCTATACCTACTGAAGACCACGAGCTGAGCTATGCAGATTTTGAGGGGGAAATTCCAGAAGGAATGTATGGGGCAGGCAAGGTAGAGATATGGGACAAAGGAGAGTATGAAATGGATGAAAAAGAGGAAGATAAGCTGGTTTTTTATTTAAAGGGTAAAAAATTGCAGGGGAGATATTGCCTAATAAAATTTTTGGAGGATAAATGGCTTTTTTTTAAATGTTGAAAATTATCAGTCGCGTCTTCAAAGGAGAATCAAAATAAAACATTTATACATCCTTTCAAATCATTTTCATGGTTGATATAGTTGAAATACTCAGAAAAGAATATCCTGATGTTAAAGGTACTGCATTGCATTATACAAATCCACTGGAATTACTTGTGGCAACCATTCTATCAGCCCAAACAACAGATGAAAGAGTGAATATTGTTACAAAGGTTTTGTTCAAAAAATATAGAACTGCAAGCGACTATGCAAATGCAGATTTGGAGGAGCTGCAAAATGATATAAAGAGTATAAACTTTTACAGAAATAAAGCAAAGTATATCAAAGAATGCTGCAGGATAATAGTTGAAGAATATGATGGCAAGGTGCCAGATTCAATGGAGGAATTGATTAAGTTACCAGGAGTTAGCAGAAAAACAGCAAACGTTGTTCTTTCGAATGCATTTCGTAAAGACGAAGGAATTGTTGTTGATACACATGTAATGCGGCTTAGCCAGCGATTGGGCTTAACAGAAGAAAAGGATAGAGATAAAATTGAGCAGGATTTGATGAAAAAGTTTCCTAAAGAAAAGTGGTTTGACCTCGCCAATTTGCTGATAGCTCATGGTCGCCGCGTTTGCAAAGCACGCCAGCCTCTATGCCAGAAATGTGTCCTGAAAGAAATGTGCCCATACTATGAGAAGATGAATAAATGAGTTATGCTCGACATCAACCTTCTGCCCTCTTTATGAACAAAAGCTTGTCTTTCCCTCCTATTTCTGTTTCCAGAGATGGCTTAATCTGTAATTTGCGTGGAGAAAAACGAGAGCGTTCTGAATGCAGCATTCAACAAAAACATCTGTATCAATTTATGCATAATTTTATTTATTGTTTCTTATATTTTGAGCGAGAATGGGAATAGAAGAAGAGATAAAGCGACTGGAGGAAGAGATAAAAAACACTCCTTACAATAAGGCTACTGAGCATCATATAGGCAGGCTGAAGGCGAAGCTTGCAAGGCTTAAAGAAGAAGTTAAAAAAAGCAAGGCGCCAAAGGGGCACGGCTTCTTTGTTAAAAAAACAGGAGATGCAAGTGTTGCCATAATAGGGCCACCTTCTGTTGGCAAATCAACTTTGCTGAATAAATTAACGAATGCAAGGAGTAAAGTCGGTGACTATGGCTTTACAACCACCCAAATCATTCCGGGGATGATGGAATACGGGGGCTGCAAAATACAGCTGCTTGACTTGCCTGGAATAATTTATGGTGCCTCCGAGGGTAGAGGAAGAGGAAGAGAAATTATTGCAATGGCGAGAGCCGTTGATTTAATACTCATAATGGTGGATGTTTACACAATAGATGAAATTGAATATATAAAGAAAGAATTATGGAACGCAGGAATAAGAATAAATCAGAAGAAACCAGATGTCATAATAAGGAAAAAGGATAGGGGTGGCATCAATATAGAGTTTGCGAAGAAGTGCAAACTGGGCTATGAAACAGCAAAAGCAATACTGATGGAATATATGAGCAATGCAGACGTTGTAATAAGAGATGATATAACTGATGAACAGCTCATAGATGTTATTCTGGGTAATAGAGCCTATCTGCCAGCTATGGTTACAGTGAACAAAATAGATGTCAAAAAAGTTGAGGCAAATACAGACATGGATGTTGTTTACATATCTGCCAAAAATGGATATGGTCTGGAAGAGCTAAAGAAAAAAATTTTTGAGAAACTCGAACTTGTAAGAGTGTATATGAGGCCAGAAGGAAAGAAAATCGAGGATAAACCAATGGTTCTGAAAAAAGGAGCAACAATAAAAGATGTCTGTCTTAAGCTGCACAGAGACTTTGTCAAGAACTTTAGGTATGCCATAATAGATGGGCCTTCTGCTTCTTTCCCTGGTCAGAGAGTAGGCCTAACCCATGAAGTCAAGGATGGAGATATTATAACTATTGTTTCTCGTTAGTTTTTTCTTTTGCTTTCTCTTCTCTTATTTCATCGATCATTTCATATGCATATCTTAAATGAGGAATAACTATAGAACCACCCACAATTAAAGCAATATCCATTGCCTCATACAGCTCTTCATTTGTATATCCGAGTTCAATGCATCTGTCGAGATGATATAAAATGCAGTCGTTGCATCTCAGCACCATGGAAGCAACCAAGCCGAGTAATTCTTTAACTTTTGCTGGCAGTTTTCCATCTCTGTAAACACTTGTATCTATGGAAAAGAATCTTTTTGTGTTTAAACCGCCTTCTTTCAATATTTTCTCATTTAGCCTCTGTCTATATTCTTTGAATTCCCTATATCTCATGCAATTAATCTCTTGACAACTTTATATCCTTTGTCTTTGGTTTATCACCTATCTTTATGTCTATTATATCTTCATAGGTATAATGTACTGTCTCATTGCCAACCGTTTTTTCATAATCAACCTTGATTCTATACTTTGAGGGGTATAACTGTATAGAATAACTGCCGTTTACATCTGTATATGCTGATGTATTTCTTGCATGTTCATCCAGTGCATCAATCACATTGAATTTTATTGTTACCCCTGGTAGTGTTTCATTCTCGTCGATCTTTCCATTTCCATTTTCATCATACCATACTCTTCCACTCACTTCAACTTTTGATGGTGCAAGTGAAATATTATGCCATATTGTTTTACCTGGCTTTACATCAACCTTCTCACGGGTTGCATCATAGCCCTCCTTAATTGCTGTGACGTCATAGCTACCTGGCAGAAGACCTTGTACCTCATATCTTCCCTTTGAATCTGTTGTAATTTGCCTTTCTCCCACTCTTACTGTTGCCTTAACTGGTGTATCAACGCTTTCATTATATACACCATCTCCGTCCTTATCCCAGAATACTATACCCTTTACCCCTCCTTTTTCAATATTTACAACTCCTATATCGCGTTTCCATTTAGTTACTCTCGTTGCCTCTTCCTCACTTATTGGAGCAAATAAGCCTGTGCCATTAAATGTTATTTCCTTAATCAGAACATCACCAGAATAAAATGACAACGTTATGTTGCCGGCTGGCGCAATTACACTGAATCTTCCTTCTTCGTCAGTAACGTTATAGTCATGCGGTATCTTTTCCAGTGTCCTTCTCAAGACTTGATTGCCATACTTCATCTCGAGTGTTTGCTTAAAGTCATCTCTTACAACCACCCTAACATCCTTCATTGGTTTTCCTTCACTTTTTACTATCCCTTGTATGACAGCGCCTTCATAATACTTGGCTATGACGACAGCGGGCATACCTATACATAGAGAAGCTCTTGCAAAATAGAGAGATTCATTCAGTGTTAATGGAGAAAGATATTCTATAACGAAATGTTTCAGATATGCAGTTGGATTGTAATAATAGTTCCCCTCTGCCAGTGGATTTGTTGGATTATCTGTCCAGAATGGTATCAATCCACTCCTTGATAAATTCTCGAAAATCTGTTTTGGAACATTTCCCATATATACTCTATAGACCATGCTGTTGTAAAATTTATCTTTCCTTTCTGTATATGGTGTAAATTTACCATATAAGTCCTGTATATCCTGCTGTGTCATACTTTTAGTTAAATTTCTCACTTCATCTGGTGTAAATTTCTGTCCAGTCTTTTCTGAAACATACCATAATTTGAAGTAATCATCCTCTGTTGTTTCATATCCGAAAACTCCTTTATCAGCCAGAAAGGTAAATACATTGAAGATATTAACATCATATCCTTCAACTCCATAATATCTTATGCTTTTTCCAGTCACATTCTGCATTTCTCTGTATAGCATCACTATTTCATTTTCATTCAATTCACTTAGCATGAGTGCAGTTGCATCATGATACCTGGCACTATCTTCTCTCACCCTGTATCTTTTACCTCCATATTTTGCTCCTATAATCGTGTTATATGTTGTATTCTGATATTCTGTTGGCTCTTCCAAAATCGTTATCATATCCACGGCTTTATTTCCGAGGTATTTATTGAATACTTCTTTCACATCTTCACTCAACTTTCCGCCATTTTTTTCCATATCTCCTTCCGCAAGCCTTGTGATTAGCACAGTTATTGCTTCCAGCTCGCTCTGTGAGGTATGGAAATTTGCGGCAGCGGGTATACCTTCTTGGAAGTTATCTGCCACAGTAGGATTTTCTGCTATAGCAACGCAATAGAAACCATAGTCCCACCATGAGAGAAATGCAGGCTTTTCTGATTCATTTATTCCTTTATTCTGCTCTCTCAGCCAATGCAAAGCATGCTGCCAGTATTTTTCTGTAGCAAGGGATAAGCCAAAAGCACCGAGCTTATCTGTATCAAATTTATTTTTTATGGTAGTTGGAATTGAAGCATCAAGAGCAAGCCACCCATTCGGAAAAACAATGAATAGAGCAATTATGACTGCTCCTGCAATATGTCTTGTTTTTACTGCCTTCTTTATGCTGTAAAATCCTCCGCCCACACTCTTTATCGTTTTCACCATTGATGCAAAATTTATTTTTTCTATAGCAATCCATATCATAGATGCAGAGAGTATGGCCATTATTGGCACAAGGTCATTAAGGAATCTTCCCGCTATCGATAGAAGCCATGTTTCTATACCGAACCATGAGAGCATTACCATGTACTCTTTTCTGAAGCCCTTTTTATAATAGCGATAAAGCAGAAGGAAAATCCAGCCCACCCTAATAAATAAATGGCTGGACCAAATGACATTACAGTTCTGCTTATGTCGAAGGTTGATGCTTCTGCAATAGTAAGCGAAACTTTTTTTCCGTATATGCCCGAGCCAAAAATTATGTTGGAAATTTTAACAAAAGGTTTCAGCCATGCAGCTGTTGAATTTCTTATTAAGTAAAGGAATCCGAGTACAATGCCTCCTACAGCAAATATTGTGGGCAGAGATATGAGCCATGGTATATTCTTTTTACCAAGCCACAAATATATGGCGCTGAAAACTGTAACACCCAGAGGAATGATAAGCTGAATAGTTAATGAAAGACCCTGCTTAACCCATAGAATCGGGAAAGATATAATGTAGCCCAAGAAAAGAGCAATCAAAACGCTCCTTACTATATGTATGTTAATTTTCTTTGTAAAAATGTCTACAATCATTTGAATAATGGCAAATACTGCCACAACTGCATAAATGTATTGTGAGGAGACCCATGTCATTGTTATAGCAGCAATTGATACGCCAGAAAAAGCAGCATATATCATGGATTTTTTGGTGTTTTTCTCTCTCAAACTCATCATTAAGAACATTAGAGTTAAAGAAGTAAGTAACAAAATAAATGAGTCATGGTCAAACAGTGAATATGCCGAGCCGTGTCCAGATGCAAGATGAATCGGTATCAATGGAACAATCCATGCAGCAATTATGCCCGCTTTCCTGTTGAAAAGCATTGTAGCAATAAAATATACTGGAATAACTAACAGAGCGCCATATAAGGCTGGTAAAAACTGCATTGCATAGCCAAATGCATCTGTTTCATCCATAAAAAGTGATAAAAATTTACCTGTGCCAACAGCAAGCATATTGAAGAGAGGCGGTCTTCCTCCTGAGCCGCCAAGAGGATAATTTAGCAAGGGATCCAGCCCTCCGTATTTTCCTCCTATATATGGATAACGTCCTGTTTCTACAGTTTTTTGCACGAGACGCATATTATAATATGGGTCTGGACCCGCGAGATAAAATTTATCCTCAAGTTCGGTTGCCCCCTTATTTATTGCAACTCCAGAGGTAACGTTGAAATATGTATTCAGAAATAGTACCATCAGAAATGCCGCTCCTACCAACAAAGCATCTGTCTTTCTCATTTTAATCAGGATTGGATAAAGATTTGCAAATAAATATTTTGTGGTAAATCATGGCAAAAATGGTAATGCATGTGTCTCATAAAGCATTGTCAGAGAGGAATAAAGACTGTTTATGACTTGTATTTTCATATGGCAAAACATTACTTTCCAAAAATCATCAATTGTGAAAATATTTTTATACTCACATCATATCTTTTCTTATGCGCACGAAAATAGCTATTTTATTGGTGCTCTTGCTGATTTTACCCATCGCAAGTAATGTTTCAGTTGTTAAAGAAAATAAGGAAAATGAGATGGCTGAGATTACAGAAGAAAATAATTTCAGCGTAAATATTCAACAATATACTCATACTGTGCTTGCTGAATTGGGCTCAACAACATGGTGTCCCTATTGCCCGGGTGCCTCTGAAACAATGAGCAAGGTTTTTTCCAATGCATCTGTACCATTTTATTACATAACTCTAGTGTATGATCAAAGCGAGGCAGCAAAGAAAAGAGGTATGGAATTCAATGACTTTTACATACCTATGCTTTACATTGACGGAGGATATAGTGTAGTAGACACAGTTTCAGAAATTAGTTATTATAACGCGATAGAGGAGGCGGCAACAAGAGAAGTTCATGATGTAGATATGGATATAGAAGCAACATGGAATGGAAACAACATCGCTATATCCTTAAGTATTTATAATGGTGATACTACACCATACCTTGGCCATCTCCGCATATGTATAGTGGAGATAGATTCAAGATGGATTGATAATGCCGGGAAGCATTATAATTATACATTGATGGATTACGCACTTAACAAATATGTTTTCATTGGAGGAGGAAAAGCAAAGAATTTGCAAATAGAATGGGAGAATACATACGGAATGGAGGAAGGAAATACCATGGTTCTTGCT
Source organism: archaeon (assembly GCA_024275755.1). Classification (GTDB taxonomy): domain Archaea; phylum Thermoplasmatota; class E2; order UBA202; family JdFR-43; genus JdFR-43. Next base: position 11,873 of record JAJRYN010000064.1, read on the forward strand.
TATATTGCACACTGGCTGCCAAAAATACAGAAAAATCCATGGGATGACCCAAAGCCTACTCGCTTTCTTGCACAATTTGTGGATGAAGTATGTGCAGTAGAAATATAAATGATTTTCATTGCTGAAACCTGAAAACTACAAAAAAGTTAAATTTAATTTCCTATTTCCATTGCATGGAAATAAGAGATAATCTTCTTTATACAAAGACCCACGAGTGGGTTTTAAGGAAAAATGGTACAGCGAAAATAGGAATAACAGATCATGCCCAAGAAAGCCTGACAGATATTGTTTTTGTTGAATTGCCAGAAAAGGGCAGAGAATTTAAGAAAGGAGAAGTTATGGCAACTCTTGAATCAGTAAAATCTGTGGCAGAGATATATGCACCTTTCAGCGGAAAAATTGTTGATGTAAATGAAAAGCTAAATGATGAGCCAGGCTTAATAAATTCCTCGCCTTATGATGAGGGGTGGATTGTGGAGATGAGCATAGATAACGAGGAAGAATTGAAAGATTTGCTCTCGGCTGAAGAATATGCTAAAATAATTGAGTAAAGATTTATAAAATGAAAAAGGATTAGGAGGGGATAAAAATGAGTAGGGAAGATTTCCAGCCTCTGATACCGCCTGAAAAAATTGTTCCTGAACTAACAATAAAAGCTATTTTGGTGGGAGTGATTCTCGCAATCATCATGGGCTCCGCCAATGCATATCTTGGCCTTTACGCAGGTATGACAGTATCTGCCGCCATTCCAGGAGCAATAATGGCTTTAGCCCTGTTAAAGCCATTTAAACCATCTGTTCTAGAAGTCACGCTTGGAATGATGGGTGCTGCTGCCGGCGAAGCTCTGGCAGCAGGCGTAATATTCACCATTCCTGCTTTGGTTGTCATAGGAGCATGGCAGCAGATTCATTATCTTGAAACCACTATCATCGCCTTAATAGGAGGAGTTCTTGGTGTCTTATGGATGGTTTTATTGAGAAGAGCTTTAATTGTGAAAACAGATTTGCCATTCCCAGAAGGCATTGCTGTTGCTGCCGTCATTAATACTGCTGTTGGGAGTGAGGAAGAAGAGGAAGAAACAGCAGGAGGAAGCGTATGGATGCTCGTTGGTGCTGTTCTAGCAGGCATAGTCAAGTTCTGCCAGGTATCACTGAATGTATTCAAGGGTAAAATAGAATATGTTGTGAATGCCGGCAAATATGGAGTATTAGGAAAGTCAACAGAAGGCTATTTCTATGGAGGAACTGCAGCATCTCCAGCATTGCTTGGAGTTGGATACATAATTGGGCCGAGAATAGCCGCATATGTTTTCGCAGGCGGTTTGTTGGGATGGATTATTATTACCCCTCTCATTATAGTCTCAACAGGCCTTCCAGCTGGAACCCCTGCTTTAGATGGATTCATGCTCATATGGGGAGATTATGTGAGATATCTTGGAGTAGGAGCAATGGTCGTTGGAGGACTTTATACAATATGGAAGTTGAGAGAGAACCTCATGCATGGAGTAAAGGAGGCGGTTATTGGGTTAAGAGGCGGAACTGTAGAAACAAAGAAAAGAACAGATAGAGACCTAGACATTAAAAAGGTGTTTCTTGCTATTGGTTTTATGGTTATTCCTGTATTTCTGATATATTCATGGATGAGTCACATGTATGTGGTTAGCCTATTCATGGCGATTCTGCTTGTGCTCTTTGCTTTTGTTGCTTCTGCCATTGCTGGCTATATGGCTGGATTACTTGGCTCATCAAATAACCCAATATCGGGCGTTACTGTAGCAGTTTTGCTTATGGTGAGTATAATAATGCTCGCATTTGGCGTCACAGGAACCTCTGGAATGACAATTGTTATTGGTATGGCTGCCGTGGTATGCTGTGCCGCCGCCATTTCAGGAGACGTTTTGCAATCAATGGCTGCTGGTCAGATGTTGGGTGCAACACCATGGAAACAACAGCTGGCTGAAATGTTTGGAGTAATTGCTGCAGCCCCCGTTTTGGCAATTGTCATTCAGGCACTGGACAAAGCATATAAAATAGGAAGTTACGATTTGCCTGCTCCTCAGGCATTCCTTATGGGAGGTATTGTCAAAGGGGTCATTGGCGGAGAGATGGTATGGCCATTTGTCATAGCAGGGGCTTTCCTTGCATTGGTCCTAATCCTAATGGATATTCCCGTCCTGCCTGTAGCAATAGGGATATATCTGCCATTCACACTGAGCGTTCCAATCCTGATAGGAGGAATAGTGAGGGCATTGGTAGACAAAAAATTGAAAAAACTCTCTCCAGAAGAGGAAGAAGAGGAAGAATTAAGCGACTGGGAGATGGCAATAAAGAAAACGGGCATAAAACCAAAGGAGAGAGCCCACAGAACTGGATTGCTTTTCTCTGCTGGGCTGATAGCAGGGGAGGCATTGATGGGTGTCATAGGAGCTTTTCTGATAATAGGACATGTAAATCTTGGATTGCTCGAAGAGGCGCCAGCTTGGCCTGGCATGCTGATATGGGGTTATATTGCATTTCTGCTTGGATATGTGGTATTGAGAGAATTCAGGAAAGCAAGATATGAAGATTGATTTAAAGGTAAGGCCAATAAGACAGATTGATTGGATTGAAGAAGAAGGAAGAGTGAGTCTGAAGGTAATAAAATTTAAAGGTAAATTTGGACAGCGGCTATGTAGAGCGCTCAAAAAGCCGAATTATTTCCTTATCAATCTGGATGAAGTAGGCTCATTTATATGGAAAAAATGCAACGGAAAAAACAGCATTGAAGATATTTTGAAACAATTGGAGGAAAAATATGGAAAGGAAAAAATGAAAGAACGCCTTATAGTCTTTCTCCTTATGCTCAAAAGATACGGATATGTGGAATTTGAAAGATAATATGAAGCGGGCCCGAGGGGATTTTCAATGTGCCTGCTCAACAGACACACTTTCGAACCCCTGACCTGCAGCTCCGAAGGCTGCCGCCTTGTCCGCTAGGCTACGGGCCCATTCTGGAAAGTATATCTTCAATCATTTTTCTGAATTCACTTGGCAAAACAGTTCTCTCTATTATGTCTTTCGCTCCCACCTCCTTTAACTTCTGTGCCCATGCTGTAGCGAACCAGGCTGTATAGCCATATATGTTTGCATCTGGGTCCATCTCCAGTATTTTCCTTGTTGCCTCCACACCATCTATTTCGCCCCTCCCCCATTGGGTTAGATTTAAATCCATTAAAACTAAATGAGGTCTCATTCCCTTTTCCATGAGCTCTCTGTATTTTTCCACACCTTCCTCTCCACTTAATGCACTGTATACTATTATGGGAATTTTGCACCTCTCCAGATTTCTTCTTATAAGCTCTTGCATCGTCTCCTCATCATCAACAACAAGCACAATCTTTTTATCCATTGATAAATGAATTTGTTGCCCTTCTTTAAACTTTATCATAAAAATATTTTGCTTTCTCACTCTGATAATATATTTGGTGAGCCGTTTTTGTAGGCAATGTAACAATTTTCACATAGATATGCAGAGATTTCCTCAACAAAATGGGCATGCTGCTTGCAAACTGGCTGATAGCAATGATGACATTCTGTATCGTTTCTGTCCCCGCATATATAGCAACCCATGAAATTATAATATGTTGCAATATTTAATTTTATGGAAGCACTGTTTGAACTCTCAAAAGAGCATCCTACAATGCCTGTGGCAGAGGCAAGGGCATGCTTAAAAACATATGGAATAAAATATGATGAAAACTATCATAATGGAATTTTTATTGCCAGTGTTAAAAGCAGAGTGAACTGGAAGAAAATTGCTGACAGGCTTGCAATGTCCTTCAGCATTAATGAAATTGTTGGAAAAAGTATTAAAGAGATGCTGGAGAATATTGAAATTGAAGGAAGTTTTAAGGTGGAAGGAGGAAATATGGAACTTAGAAAAAAAATTGGAAAAATAATAGTTGAAGAAAAGGGAGCAAAGGTAAATCTCGAAAAGCCTGAAATTGTTATAAAAATCTTTGGAGATTATTTCTGTAGAGAGATAGCCAGAATTAATAGAAGCCAGTTTGAAACTCGCCGCCCGATGCAGCGCCCATTTTCCATACCAACAACAATGCATCCACGTATTGCTAGAGCCCTTGTTAATCTTGCAGAAATAAAAGAAAATGAAGTTTTGGTGGATCCTTTTTGCGGAACAGGCGGCATATTAATCGAAGCTGGTTTGATGGGGATAAAAATTATTGGAGTGGAAATAAAAGAGGAGCTGGTGAAGGGGTGCCGGAAAAATCTTGAGTATTACGGAATAAAAAATTACAGGCTTTATAATGCAGATATGAGAAAAATGGATATTGGTCTAGAAGCAGATGCCATTGTCACTGATTTTCCTTATGGAAGAGCTTCTCATTTGTCAGATAGATTGGAAAAGCTTTATAAAGAGGCTTTTGAAAAGATGGCAAACTGGATTAAAAGAGGAGGGAAAGCAGTAATTGGCTTGCCCTCCATGAAATTTAATGAAGAAATGAAAAAATATTTTGAAATAGAACAGATTCATCCAGCCAGAGTGCATAAAAGCCTTATCAGATTTTTTTATGTGCTGAGGAAAAGATGAAATTTATGGCTTTGAAACAAACTTATTTCCCTTCACATAAAAGCGAAGGGGCACAGGCAAATCTTCTTTTACTCCTATTCTGTGACTTTCCACAATCTCAAAATCACCTTTCTTTTTTTCTTCAATATAAATTGGTGATTTTCTGCTATAAATTTTTATCCCATTATATCTCTTATCT
>JAJRYN010000065.1 GCA_024275755.1 archaeon
ACCACAATACAAAATTTATGGGTTACATGTGGAGGATGTATTTTGGCAAACTCCTTTTCATATCCTTCACCAAAACATTTTCTGTAGCCGGCAAATGCTCCTGTGGAATTTATGAAAGTCAATGCTTCTTTTCCATTCTCAAATTCAAACCTTTTCTCATAATCTTCCATAAAAAGAGGGGTGAATCCATATTTTTTAAGAAGTTTTGCCATTGCTTCAGCATTTTTTGGAAGATATGTTTTCATTATTTTTTTAAGAAAAGATGGCTTTTTTCTCAAAAATTTCATGGCAGCTTTCCATGTTTCAGGAAGAGTATTTTTTGTATTCACAATTATACCAATTTTTCCCTCCTCTTTGAGCACTCTTGCTGCCTCTTTAATAAACGGTCTGTGGGGCACATAACTCAGAGACCATGCAGCAATAATTATGTCAGTGCTTTGATCCTCTTTTCTCTTGAGAAATTCAATCATGTCTTCATTATATAACTCAATATTTTCATCCGCTCTTATTTTGCGGAGCATTTCCCTGCTTATATCAACTCCTGTTATTTTTGTATCTGGATAACACTCAGTTATAATTTTTATAACAGCTCCTGTTCCACACCCCATATCAAATATGATTTCATTTCCTTTTATTGAAAGTTTTTCAACAAGCTTTTTTAAATATGGTTCCATCTCCTTTCTAAATGTTTCATCATATGCATTTGAAACTTCATCATACTCTTCTGCCAGCTCATCATATGAAACGAATTTTTTCTGTACCAGCAGTTTTGCAACTTGGAAAATTAATCCTGCATATCCCATTTCATTACACCATCTTCTCAAAAAATACTGGCATTTCCTCGCTACCCAAAGATGAGCAAAATTGTATGTAGTCATCAGCACTTGCTACATCTTTTTTCATAAACTCTGCCAATTCTTTATAATAACTTCTTGTAAAGCATTCTGGATGGGGACGAGGAAATGCTTTTGCCATCCTTTCCATACATTTTATTAATCCTTCCTCAAGCACATTACCAAAAGAAAATGGAATCATATCACATGGATGAAGATTGCCAGAAGCATCGATATACATGTGCCTTGTCCCTCCAGCGCCACATCCCGTAAATTCCTTGCTTTCTAGGTAAGCCAGCACTGAAATTTTTGGGAGGGAGCGACGTTTATTTCCTTCAATATGTATCTGTTTGAGGCGATTTATGTCATCCTCGTTAAATAAATTTTTGCCCAAAATTCTTCCAGTTGGAATTGGATACAGAATGCGAACTTCATCTACACCTTTATAAGCTGCAAATTCAAGGAATTTCCATATTTCATCGCTTCTTATCATTTCAGGCGAGGGAAGTGTATTTAACGCCACATATAATCCTGCTTCCTTCGCATTATGTATGGCGGAAATAGCAGAGTCAAAAGCATGAGAACAATTCTTTGTTCTGTTATGTTCTTCCTTTTTATAATGATCTAGACTTATGACAACACTGAATAGCCCCACATTTTTTAATGAGTAAGCCATTTCTTCTGTTAACCCTATGCCAGTGGTGAATAATAGTGTTGAAGATCTATCATCAACAGCAGCAATTATCTCTAGCAAATCATTGCGAAGTAATGGTTCTCCTCCAGTAAAACCTATGATGGAAACACCATAATCCTGCAGTTGATTTATTATGTTTATAATTTCTTCAGTTGATAGCTCCTTCTTTGCTCTATGCAATGCATTGCTACAGTAGTAACAATGACACATGCATTTATTTGTTACAGATATATATGTTGATATTGGAACAGGAAGGCTAGTATTTCCTTTCACATATTCTGAAGTCTTCTTAATAGCGTGCAGCATGGTTTCAAATGCTTTACTCGGAAAAGGAGGCATGAAAGTGGAAATTACATATTTATTGTCATGTTTGACTATCGCTTCCTTTTCAAAAAAGGAACGGAGGAACAGGCTTCTTTGCATAAATTTTTTTATGGAAACATTTTTATTGATTCTTCTGGCTACCCTAGCCATTTTTAATAGCATATATATTTTTTCTAAAGATGAAACACGCATATTAACACCCGTTTAAAGAACGTTCATACATTGAATGTTGATTAATAAATTTTGTTGTTTTTCTGTAACATCCGCAATAATACAATCCAATTTTTTCTGTCATTATTATTTTATCAATTCCGACAGATACACCTGCAACATCCACCTTTTCCAGATTTGCTTTCAGCATCATTGAATGAAGTTTTTCTGGCGTAATTAAAAGAGAATATTTATGAGGTTGCCATCCCGTGTATCTGCCATGAGAAAACCATAAGTCAAGTATTTTGAGAAGGAGAAAAGGAATTGCTTTTTTGTTTACTGTTGAAAAAAGTATTGTGCCGTTTTTAACAATAACACGAGAAGCCTCGTTAATCAATTTTTGGGGATTCTGAGTATGCTCCAGAATATCAGAAAGAATAGCCACATCAAAAGTTTCATCTTTAAAAGCAAGATGCATAGCGTCCATGCACATATATTCAAAATTTTTGGCAGAATGTTTAGCAGAAATATCAATGCCAATCACTTCATATTTTTTACTTAAGAGGGAAGAAAGATGACCAGCTCCGCATCCAATGTCAATTATTTTTGCATCATTGGGAATAAATTTTGAAAAATATTCATATTTGGCTATGGTCAATTTTTGTTCGAACGCATGCATTCGTCTTTGAACGGAATAATCATTTAAAAAATTTATTTAATATGTTATTATTCCATTAATAGAAAGATACATTCATCGATCCGCATTTCAAAGCTTTCCTTACAAAATAAAACGAAATTAATAAATACGAAATTTTACTATAAATGCGGAAGGATAGGCTGGTAGCAAAAGGCATCCCATCCCCTCCCAAGTAAGGTTGCTTTTTTTCCGGCCTATCCTTCCATATATTATTTTTTGAGTGAATTAGAGGGCATCATTCTCTAAATGCATGAATGCAAAATAAATACCAAAAGAATCCATTTCATTTTATTTTTCTGAGCATACACTTTTTAAATTAGAAAATATTACCATGCCATGAAAGATAAGCTTGTTGATGCTATTGTAAATTTAATGGCTGATGCTGTCATTGATCTGCCAAGAGATGTGGAGGATGCATTAAAAAAAGCAATGGAAAATGAAGAGGAGCCAGCAAGAACACAGTTGATAGCCATCCTCAAGAACATTGAACTGGCAAGGCAGCAGAAAAAACCAATGTGCCAGGATACTGGCACTCCCACCTTCTATGTTAAAGTAGGGGTAAATTTTCCATATAGGGATTTAATAAAAGATGCAATTGTTGAAGGAGTAAGAAAGGCAACTAAGGAAGTGCCACTCCGCCCAAATGCGGTGGATGTTCTCAGCGGAAAAAATAGCAGAGATAATACAGGAAGATATATTCCATATATAAACTGGGAACTTGTTGATGGTGACGAATGCATAATAACAGTGATGCCAAAAGGAGGAGGCTCAGAAAACATGTCAACTCTTAAGATGTTGAAGCCAGGTGTTGGCTTAAAAGGTGTGAAGAAATTTGTTCTGGAATGGATGGTTGAGGCAGCTGGCAACCCCTGTCCGCCAACAGTTGTAGGTGTTGGCATTGGAGGAGGAGCAGACATTGCAATGAAACTTGCAAAAAAAGCTTTATTGCGGAAGGTAGGAGAGAGGCATAAGGAAAAGGAAATTGCGGAAATGGAGGAAGAATTGTTGAAAGCAATAAATTCAACAGGTATAGGAGCAATGGGTCTCGGAGGCAAAACAACTGTCATGGATGTTCATGTTGAAATTGCTCATCGCCATCCAGCGTCTTTGCCCGTTGCTATAGCTGTACAATGCTGGGCAAACAGGAGAAAAAGTATAAAAATTGATAGGGAGGGAAGAATATGGAATATAGATTAAATTTACCGGTAAGCGAAGAAGAAATTTTGAAGATAAAGGCTGGAGACGTTGTTTATATAACAGGCATTGTTGTTACAGCTAGAGATGAGGCACATAAAAAGGCAATAGAGTTATATGATGAGGGTAAAGAGCTGCCAGTTGATTTTTCAAAAGTTGCAGTATTTCACTGTGGGCCAATAGTAAGGAAAGAAGGAGACGAATGGAAAGTTGTTGCAGCTGGCCCGACGACAAGCAGCAGAATGGAAATTTTTGAATATGATTTTATAAAGAGATTTGGCACCCGTATCATAATAGGCAAGGGAGGAATGGGGGATAAAACAGCCAGAGCATGCAAGGAATTTAAAGCAATATATGCAGCATTTACTGGAGGGGCAGCTGTTTTGGCGGCGAATGCAATAAAGAAAGTTAAAGATGTATACTGGCTTGATGAGCTTGGAATGCCTGAAGCTTTATGGGTATTTGAAGTGGAAAATTTTGGGCCATTAACTGTAACCATAGATGCGCATGGCAGAAATTTGACAGAAGAAGTGAAGCAGAAAGCAAGAGAAATAGCAGACAAAATAGAATTTTAACGGAGAGTTATAGAAACTATTTCGGAAAGGAAGGCAATCGCTATTATGATGCTACCCACAATTCCAAAAATTCTTCCAGCATAAAAAGAGAGGAAAATAAATAGAAAGCCAAAGGCAATTCCAATTAACACTACATAATCGAGCAAATTTGGTTTCATTGGCTTCAGACGGGACTTTGCTTTATAATTACGAAATGCCCTTACAAAATCTTTCAGCACAGGATTGCTTTTTTCATCTTTTCTTGGGGAATAGCCCATAACCCTGACTATCTTTGACACAGTAATAAACAAGTGACAATATTAAAGCATTATTCTATTATTATTGTGCACGAAGCTTTACTTTGCTCTGCCAACAAATGCAACTTATGCTATAGAAGATGTTCTATTGAAGAGGGTAAAACAGGATATTGTGGGACAAGAATAAACATAGAAGGCAAGATATATACTTTGACTTATGGAAATTTGAGTGCAATAGAAATGAGGCCAATAGAAATTAAGCCCTTTTTCCATTTTTATCCTGGCAGCTATGCCTTGACTTTCTCTACCTATTCATGCAATTTTCGCTGTCCATGGTGCCAGAACTGGCATATCTCCATGCAGAAACCTCCCAAGCAATATAAGTATATTCTCCCTGAAAAACTGGTGGAAATGGCTGGAGAGCATGGACTATGTGCAAGTTTTAATGAGCCCACACTGCTTTTCGAATATTGCATCGACGTTTTTAAATTAAGCAATAAGCCAAAGAGCTTTGTTTCCAATGGTTATATGACAAGAGAAGCATTAAAAATGCTTAGTGAGGCAGGCCTAAATGCAATTAATATTGACATAAAAGGCGACGAAGAAGTTTATAAAAAATATTTACATGCTGATGAAAAGCATGTATGGGAAATTGCCAGTTATGCAAAAAAGATTGGCATGCATGTTGAAATTGTGAATTTAATCATAACAGGAGTTAATGATAGAGAAGAGCAAATTGATGCAATAATTGAAAAACATTTAAGATACGTTGGCAGCGAAACACCAATTCATTTTACAAGATATTATCCAGCATATAAGTTTGAATCTCCTGCTACACCAATAAAAAAGCTTGAGTATGCATATGAAAAGGCGAAAAGAGAAGGAATTTTATATCCTTATATAGGAAATATTCCAGGGCATGAATATGAAAATACATACTGCCATAACTGTGGCAAATTGCTGATAAAGAGATATGGAAGCAGCATAATCAAAAATTATTTGAAAGAAGCAAGATGCCCATTCTGCAGGGAAAAATTGCCATTCTTTTTCTAAAATTCAAATCCAAAAAAGATATATATGCAGCCAAACTTATTTTGCAATGCTGAAGAATTTTGGAGAATCTTTGAGAAGTGCATTCCGCAAAATTGCTAATGCTCCTTTTATTGATAGAGATTTAATAAAAGAGGTTGTAAGAGACATACAGCGCGCTTTGATTGCTGGAGATGTAAATGTTAAGCTCGTCTTAGAAATGTCAAAGAGGATAGAAAAGAGAGCCTTGGAGGAAAAACCACTGCCAGGGATGAGCAACAGGGAGCATGTTTTAAAAATTCTGCACGAAGAACTTGCCTCGATTCTTGGACAGGGAAGAGAGCTCCCATTAAAAAAGCAGCGAATAATGATGGTTGGATTATATGGACAAGGAAAAACGACAACATGCGGAAAACTTGCGAGATTTTTCCAGAAAAAAGGTATGAAAGTTGCTTTAATAGCAGCAGATGTTCACCGCCCTGCTGCTTATGAGCAGTTAAAGCAGATTGCTGAAAAAATAAATGTTCCTGTTTATGGCGGCGATAGTGATGCTGAAAAAGTTGTCAAAGAAGGGCTTGATAAGTTTGCAAGGTATGACGTTGTAATAATAGATACCGCGGGAAGACATGCTTTGGAAGATGATTTGATAAAGGAAATGAAGAAAATAGCAAAGATTGCTCATCCTGATGAAAAAATTTTAGTTATAGATGCTTCCATAGGACAGCAGGCTGGTAAGCAGGCGAGAGCATTCAATGACGCAATAGGGATAACAGGCGTAATCCTAACAAAAATGGATGGAACAGCCAAAGGAGGAGGAGCGTTGTCAGCAGTGGCTGAAACCGGATCACCAATACTCTATATAGGAACGGGAGAGCATATAGATGATCTGGAAAAGTTTGATGCAATACGTTTCTTATCTCGCCTTTTAGGTATGGGAGATTTGCAGACTTTAATTGAAAAGGCGGAAGAAGCTGCTAAGGGGAAAGAAAAGAAGATAGAGGAGACGGCCAAGAAGATGCTTTCCGGAAAATTCACACTGCTTGATATGTATGAACAGATGGAGCTTCTTTCTGGCATGGGCCCTTTCCAGAAAATTGCTGATTTGTTGCCATTAGGAGGAAAGTTAAAGGATGAAGATGTTTATGAAACTCAAAAGAAATTGAAAAAATTCCGCATTATAATGGATTCAATGACGAAAAAGGAGTTAGAAAATCCAAATATAATAAAATCATCTCACATAAAAAGAATTGCAAGGGGAGCAGGAGTAGAAACAAGAGATGTGAAAGAATTGCTACGCCATTACAATATGTCCAAAAAATTAATGAAAAGTTTCTCCAACAAAAAAATGCAGAAAAAACTGATGAAGCAGTTTGGATTGAAAATGTAAGACATGTTCGCAAACCATAAATTATGCAAAATATTTTTTATTCATGAAATGGATATCTATTTCCATTTCATTTCTTTTGCTTCTATCTGCATTTGGCAGTAACCCTTCTCAAGTTAGTAATTCCTGCTATTTGAGCGAGAATGGAAATATTCTCTATGTTGGTGGAAATGGCAAAGGAAATTACACGAGCATTCAAGATGCAATAAATGATGCAGAAGATGGTTATACAATTTATGTTTATCCTGGCTATTATAATGAAAGGGTGGTGATAAATAAGAGTATTTCATTGATTGGAATTGTTGAAAATGGACAAAAGCCAGTTATAGATGGAAATGGCACTGAAACAATATGGATTGCGGTGAATAACACATCTGTTAAAAATTTCGTTATAAAGAATCTAATGGGTTCTGCTGGCCCTCATAGGGGCATACTGGCAGCTCGAATTTACAAACTCCAAAACATTCATATAGAAAATAACACCATTTTTGCTGCTCCTCCGATAGTAATGAGTGCAAATTATTCAACTATTGCGAATAACACAATAATTGGTAGGGGAGATGGAATACTTTCCTCTGGCTTTAAAAATAAAATAATTTTCAATAATGTTTCTAATTGCAGTAAAGACAAATTTTCGATAGCAATTTCTGTAGCTGGGAGATACAACGTTGTTTACAAAAATACCATTCATAACAATTCCATTGGAATCTCGTGCTATGGCAAGTATAACAACATTTCCTATAACATCATTTATAAGAATGGCGTAGGAATTGAGATATGGGAAGTTTTTAGCCCATCATCATACAATGAAATCCATGATAATTTCATATACAAATGTGGGAAAGGAATCTATTTATCCTTGGATTATAACCACGTATTCAAAAACAACATTTCTTCATGCAATACAGGCATGGAGTTTATGGAGGATGTTATAATGTTATAGAGAATAATACAATCCATAACAGTCCATGGAAAGCAATAGAAATGGATGGAGCTGGTGAGGAAATTAATTTCCCCGTAATGAATAATACGATAAGATACAATGTTATTTATGGAAACGGTATCATAACATGGTTCTATTGTCAATACAACAACAAATTTATCAAAAACGATTTCGTTGGAATTAGAGGGAAGGATATCGAATGGGAAAAAGTTATAATTAAGATTACTTCTGATAATTTTAAAATAATTAAAAATTACTATGAAGGAAACTACTGGGATACATGGCATTACAAGCTTCCCAAGCCAATTGATGCTAAATGGATAATAAGAATGTTTGGAAGAGACGTTTTAAAAATCAATGGCTATATTTTTGACTGGCATCCATCTCTGCAACCGAATTGTTCATAATGCCGTCTCAGTAGTAGAAAGAGAGGAAGAAGAGGTTTTATCATTTGCTATTGTTTCGGATGTTGGAGTTGATTGGATAGGCATGCATCCACCCCCAATACTCTTATAAATGCTACACTATTTTCCTTCATGCTCAATGCAGTTGGAAGAGAGGTGCCGGAGGAAATTGCAGGGAGAAAATATAAGCCATACAATGGTCCTTTTTCTTTCAAGCCTGCTGGCAGGAGATATGCTCCTCCATTAAAAGCTGTATTTCCTGATGAGAGTAAATTGCTGCCTTCAATAAAGGAAGCGATAAAGAAAGTTGGGCTAGAAGACGGAATGACTATCTCATTTCATCATCATTTGCGAAATGGTGACTACGTTGTCAACATGGTTGTTGACACAATAGCAGAAATGGGAATAAAGGACATAAAGCTGGCTCCTACAGCATTATTTCCGGTTCATGAAAAGCTCATAGAACACATAAAAAATGGTGTAATAACTTCTATAGAAGGTAGCCTGAATGGACCAATTGGCGAGTATGTGTCAAGGCATGGAATGAAAGAGCCTGTTGTGTTACGTAGCCATGGAGGGAGGGCGAGAGCAGTAAGATGCGGAGAGCTGCATATAGATGTTGCCTTTATTGCAGCCTCAATGGCTGATGAATATGGCAACTGTAATGGAATGCTCGGCAAATCAGCTTTTGGAGCAATGGGCTTTGCCTATGCAGATGCTTTCCATGCAGACAATGTCATAGTTATCACGGACAACCTGCAGCCTTATCCTGTTACGCCAATTTCCATTCCCCAAATTTATGTTGATTATGTTGTTGAAGTAGATGAAATTGGTGATCCTGCTGGCATCCAAACTGGCACAATGAGAATAACAAAAAGCCCGGCCCGCCTCAACATTGCAAAGAATGTTGTCAAATTTCTGGCAAGTGCTGGCATAATAAAGGATGGCTTTTCATTTCAGGCAGGAGCAGGAGGAACTAGCTTAGCTGTAACAAAATTCCTGCACGATTATATGAAAGAAAATGGCATAGTAGGCGACTTTGTGATGGGAGGTATAACTGGCTATGTTGTTGATATGCTTCATGACGGCACGATAAGAAAAATTTTGGATGGACAGAGCTTTGATTTAAAAGCTGTAGAATCAATAGCTAAAGATCCTGATCATGTTGAAGTGAGTCATATAATGTTTGGCGATCCTCATACTTGTGGATGTGTTGTAAACAGGCAGCATGCATGCTTTTTAGGGGCTACGGAAGTTGATTTAGATTTCAATGTTAATGTTAATACACATTCAGATGGCTTGCTTTTGCATGGTATTGGAGGACATCAAGATGCGGCTGCGGGAAGTGATATTACTGTAATAACTATTCCTTTGCTTCGTGGGAGAGTGCCTGTCATAAGGAAAGAAGTTACTACTATTTCAACGCCAAGCCATACTGTTGATGTTATAGTCACGGATAGAGGTATAGCTATCAATCCGGAGAGAGAAGATTTGATCGAGGCAGTTAAAGGAAAAATGGAGATTGTTGATATTGAAGAGCTGTATAAGAAAGCTATAAGCTTGGTAGGAGAGCCAAAAGAGCCAAAGTTTAGCGATGAAATTGTAGCAGTTATAGAGTATAGAGACGGAACAATTCTGGATGTTGTAAGGAAGGTGAAGGAATGACTCTAGCAGAGAAAATTTTATCTGAGAAAAGCGGCGTAAAAGCTGAAGCAGGAGATATTGTAGAGGCAAATGTTGATAAGGCAATGAGTCATGATAATGCCGCTTTGGTTATAAAAAAATTTGAAGAAATAGGCATGCCTCTGAAAATACCAGATAAAATTGTTATCATCCTTGACCACAGAGTGCCTGCGAATACAATAAAGACGGCAGAGAATCATAAAAAAATAAGGGAATTTGTTAAAAAGCATGGGATAAAGAACTTTTATGATATAAATTATGGCATATGCCATCAGGTGATGATTGAGGAAGGGCATGCTGGCAAGGGAATGCTTATAGTGGGCACAGATAGCCATACAACAAGCTATGGTGCTTTAGGAGCTTTTTCTACTGGAATAGGAGCTACGGAGATGGCTGCTGTATGGGCCACTGGCAAAATATGGCTTAAAGTGCCAGAGACGTTTAAAATAACAATAACAGGAAATTTACCAAAAGGAGTTTTTGCAAAGGATATTATTCTTCATATTATAGGCGAGTTAGGAGCAGATGGAGCCAACTACAAGGCATGCGAATATTATGGCATCGTCGAAAACATGGCATTGGCGGATAAGATAACGATAGCCAACATGTCAATGGAAATGGGAGCGAAAGCTGCTTTATTTGGAGGAGATAGTGAAGGAGCATATGAAAAAGAATTTGAGTTTGACGTTAGCGAACTAAGCCCACAGATAGCATGTCCTCATACTGTTGATAATGTTAAAAGCGTGGAAGACGTGGAAGGCAAGGAAATAAATCAGGCTGTTTTGGGTTCATGCACCAATGGAAGAATAGAGGATTTAAGAATAGCTGCTCAGATACTGAAAGGAAAGAAAATAGCAAATGGCATACGCTTTCTTATCTTTCCAGCTTCAATGAAAATTTATAAGCAGGCATTAGAAGAAGGGCTCATAGATATATTTATTCAGGCAGGTGGCGTAATAATGAATCCTGGATGTGGTCCATGCTTAGGAGCACATGAAGGAATTTTAGCTAGCAATGAAGTAGCAATAGCATCGACAAACAGAAATTTCAAAGGCAGGATGGGTTCTAAGGAAGCAGAGGTATATCTTGCCTCTCCTGCTACTGTGGCGGCGAGTGCAATAGAAGGAAAAATAGCGGATCCAAGGAAATATTTGTAACATGAAATGAAAAAAATTAAGTAAAGTTTATGATTAAATTTTAATGAAAAGAGAAATAGTAATCTTATTTTTGATTGGCATCATTCTAACAAATTTTGTTGGTTTTGCTGGAGTAATAGATGGATTAAACAGTAATGAAAACAAAGTCAAATTTTTGAATCACTGGATTTTAATAAATCTGTTGTTCTTGCTTCTTCACCAGAAAACTATCAAGCCGCTATACCATTGGCGGCAAAATATCATATTCCCTTGATTTTAGTGTCCGAGCCTTATTATAGGATTCAGCATTTTTTGGATTTATATAAGCCATTGCACGTTTATGAAATTGGAGACACACCTTTTAATGGAACATTGCTATCTGAAAAAGATTTGATAGACGATGGAATTAATGAGACAAATGATTATGTTGTCATAGCAAAGAAAAATGGAGAATATTCTATTGTTGGCCGATATTTAGCAGCTCTGCATGATGGAAAATTGGTTCTCGCCGATTCTTTAGATGACAAAGCAATTCTAGATAAGCTTAAGGAAATGCAGCCTAAATATTGTGCATTAGTATGGAATCCAGATGATTTTAAAGGAAGCATGCTCTGGCTTTATTTTCTTGGAAGAGGAGTAGTTATTTCAAAATCCACAATGACAAAATTTATAGAAAATATGCTAACAAAAATAGATAACGACCCATACATTGATGTTTCATTTGGATTTGTAACAGGAAGCGATGTTACAGATGCAAGTTTGCTAATTTCAAGAGAAATTGTTTATAATGAATTGGAGGGAGAATGGAAAAATAGAGCATTATTTGCCCCTTCATTGGATGGTGATGATGCTAAACAGGTGGCCAGTTTACTTGGCCTAGAATGGATTGGACTAGCTAACAGAAATTACAGTGCTTATAATTACTTAGCAGGAATAAAAGAAGGCGTTGAATGGGCTTTTTTCTTTGGACACGGGAGCCCGATTACTTTAGAATTTGATTTTACCCCTGATCATAGCTGGCCTTATGCTTCTTTCCTAACATCTTGTCCAAAAGAATATCAGAAAATGTTAGATGAAGGAAAAGACGCAGTATATTTACCAGATAATTCGACAATTTCGCCGACTATTTTTATAATGGAAGCATGTCTAACTGGCCTAACTGGCAATGTATACGGAGCTATAACTAAAAAAGGATGGTATGATTGTGACGATTTCCGAAATCATAGTATTTCATTGAAATTGATAAGGGCGGGAGCTGCCGCATATATTGGCTCAACAACAGATGGAGGAGTTATGACTTACGGCCCTTATATGGTAATGTCCGCATATAACTGGAGTTTGGGAGATGCTGTACGATATATTGACAATGCCTTTATTGCAAATGGCTATTTCGTAAAGCCTTTAACTTTATTTAAATTTGAGCCGCGTGCCGTTTTATTTGGTGACCCCGCTTTTAAACCTTATTTGCCTGCAAAAACAAATCAAAATGATTTTTATGATGTTGAGGTGGAGAATATTAATCTTTTTGGCAAAGAAAAAACGTTCATGATTTCAATACACCATAAGAAAAATATTTCCTATTCCTTCGGAAAAATAGAAATTAATAGAACAGTGGCTGATAGGCTGAGGATAAAATTTGCGAATTATCCAGTTTTAATTAATAAAATTCAGGATACTCAACTGGGAATAGCTCCAGAAGTAATAATTGGACATCTAATAGAGAAAGATCATGGAAAAATTTATTTGTGTTGGCATGCAATGTTTATTTCTGTGATTGGAAATCACACACTAAAAATAATTGCAACACTTGAAAGGCCATTTTTGTACATAATAGAATGATAAATTTCTCATACTTTCTTCTTCGGTTTTTTTGCCAAAGTTATCACAATGGCAACAAAAACTATGAAAGCACCAACTAAAACAATCTGCTCCTCATTGCTTTCCTCTCCTTTATGAACTATGCCAAATAATTTTTTGTCACTCTCCTCAAATAATTTTTTGATTGTTTTTACTCCCTCCTTGTAATTTCCTGTCTGCACCAGATTTTCTGCCTTGTTGTAATCCTTGTATAAATCGCTTCCATTAACTATGGCATCAACATCCACTCTTGTTTTTCCGATGCTCAATGCTATTTTTGCAAGCATTTCCTGGCCATAATCATCGAAATTGTTAATATTTCGTTCAATATTGCAGATTGTTTGATAGTAGTCGGTCTGCCATATTCTTTTTAATATTTCTCTCTCTTCCTTATTTGCATTTAGATAAAGCTTTTCCATCATTATTGCTTGCTTCTGCATTTCCACATCAACACATGTTAGAATATCTGCCTCATTGCCATGTTTCAAAGCAAGATTTTCCATCCTTTCATTTTCCTTTATCAAAACTTTTTCAACATTGCTGAAATTAACACCGCCATGCCCGAATTTAGTCAGTAAATTCAAAGCAAGCTCTGCTGCTTCACCGTTCTTATATGCTTCATAAATCTGTTTATCACATATATGCACTGGAACATAAATGGATACGCATTGATCTGGAGCAAACCATCCCATGCTAGGTATGCCATTTTTGTATATCTTAAAAATCATCGTTGCTTTCTTTTCTCCTTCGCAAAATCCTCTTAATCCATCCAAATCTTCTGAATGAAGGCGGGATAAATTCATCAAATCCATTACTGTCAGTTTACCATATTTCTGGCGAAGCATTTCTGTAATTTTATTTTCCCACCCATAATATTCATAGCTTATTCTTACTTTAGCGGTCCTTCCAGTGATTTCTTCAAGCTCCACATAGAAATAGCCAACTTTTGCTCCTTTTCCTTTTTCAATTTTAACTTTTTCTCCAACTGGCACCTGCCTTGCCATAATCCAGTCATTTCCAATCTTGAGAATCTGCACTCCATATATGCTCCCGAGTCTCACAACCTGCCATCTTCTCACATTTCCCTCATAAACTCTGTCAAAATTTGATGCAATTGCTATTTTTTTCAAAAGGCGGCTATACCACAGTTGCTTTGGATAGTTTGACATAACTGCAATATCTTTGACTTCCTCCTTTACGAAATGATATGCATCCGCCTCTATGACATATGCTTTATCCCTTCCTACAACAAATAGGTTTTCTCCTATGCCAGGGGCATGCATGTCTTTAACTTCTTCGAGTTTATCAACAGCTTCATCAACAGTGCTTGCATTTTGTGCTGCATAACGAAGCCAATCAAAATCATCCCATGCATACTTTGTTGGATTTATCCAGAATGTTGGGCTATCTGCATCGCCATATGCAATATCTGCATCACTCAGCAGCATTCCTGCCTTTATTATATTTGGAGGAGTGTCGTCTAGAGTAGCTACTCCAATAAGTTTGTGTTTAATTGTATATGGAATGTTATATCCCTTCCATGGATGATGATATGTGTATTAATATCCTTTATCAACCATAAAAAGAACTTGTAATCCTGGCCTAGAAGGGTCGCGAACTTTCATGAATAAATTGTAGTCGCCAGCTGTTGCCTCATCCATAATAATTACATCTTTGCACGCTGATGCGAAAGGAGCAATAAGAATAATAACTACAGCCAATGCGATATATTTCACAATAGAATAATGCGCATCCAATAAATGTATTTTTTTCTTTTTA
Organism: archaeon; assembly: GCA_024275755.1. Lineage (GTDB taxonomy): Archaea > Thermoplasmatota > E2 > UBA202 > JdFR-43 > JdFR-43. The sequence goes on from JAJRYN010000065.1 coordinate 14,919, forward strand.
AGGGAATAAATAGTAACGATGAAAAATAAAAAATGAAAAGAGCTTTTTCACCCACATTCATTTTCAGTTTTTTATCCTTTTCACTCGTTTCATCTGTGAATAAATTTTAATAACCATGCATATTTTAGATTAAGCAGGGGTAGCCGAGCCCGGTCAAAGGCGCAGGCTTGAGGGGCCTGTGGCGTAGGCCTTCGCGAGTTCAAATCTCGCCCCCTGCACTATGGAATTTTCTTGTAATTTTTGCCTTAGCTCCTTTAATCTTTCTTCAAGAAAAGCGGAGAGGTTTAATCAAGTTAATTTTTTAAATTAATAATTGATTTATGATAATGCCAAAAATAGATGAAAGGAAATTAGAAAATTATGCTAATAAGCTTTATAAAGGGTTATTAAAAAAGTATAAAGAAAAATTGCAGAAGAATACCACCTTTTCCTTTAATTTATTTCTCGAACAAGAAAAAAAGCCAGAAAGAGAATCTCTAACGGATGGTCAAAAATCTAAGGTAAGAAAAAACTGTGAAAATAAATGTGTAATCTGTGGTAAACGATATAAAGATCCGCATGAATTTCAATATCATCATGTTGATGGTAATAGTACCCGTACACTAATACGAAATTTGGTTTTACTTTGCAACAGATGCCATAGAAAAGTTCATTCCGAAGCTAGAGTAAAATTAAAAGAATATAAGGTTAGAAATAGGGATAAATTGCAACGTCAAGGATTATTAGGGGATTTTGGGATTGCATCAACCCCCAAGGTGGGGATTCCAGATGTTCAATTAAAGCCTCTGGATTTAGATGAATTGCTTTTTGGGAGTAGTGGAAAGAAGACAACGAAAAGAAAATCAACTGCAAAGAAGAAAGGGAAGTAAATTAATGAAAATATTGGGTTAGAAAGGGCTCTTTCACAAACCCTCACAATTTATATACTCTGCAATAATTTTGCCAAGATGTGTAAGAAAGCTTTGGTGATATGCTGGCGTAGGCTTGCGGAAGTGTGGCACCAGAAGAAATTGCTTGCGTTCCTGATTTTATATCCATTGCTTTTCATGATAATTTTTGGAAGTGTTTTTGGTGGAGAAAATGGAGCATTTTCATTCAAAATGGCAATTGTTAAGCCTGATAACGGCAGCGATAATATAACACAGGCTTTTATATCAATTTTTCAGGAGTATGAAGGAATAGATGTTGTGGTTAAGGAAAAGACAGATGAAAGTATGGATGAAATGGCAAAGAGACTGATAGAAGATGAGGATTTTATAGCAGTTCTTTTCATTCCTGAAAATTTCTCAAAAATTATATTTATGCAGGTGAATGTGGCAATCTTTTACGATAAATCTGCTGACGTCAATATGCAGAGCATTGCTTTAGGAACAATAAATGGAATAATCGACGCCTTCAGCCAGAAAATTGCCCAGCAGAAAATCGAGTTTGCAAAGGAATATGGAAATATTACAGAGGAGGAAGCAATATATCTTGAAAGCATTGCAAATCCAATAAATGTTTCTGTTGTTGGATTTTCTCCTGTTAAAAAGGAATTAAAGTATATTGATTTCCTCGTGCCTGGCTTGATAAGCATGACAATGATGTGGACAGGAGTCACAGGTGTGGCATCTTCTTTAGTTGAAGATAGAGTGAAGGGAATAAGGCAGAGAATTTTATCAACTCCCACTTCAAGATTTTCCATAGTTGGAGGAGAAGTATTGAGTAACGTATTCCTAATAGGCATTCAAATAATCATTTTACTTTTAGTAGCTGTATTTCTATTCAATGTTACTATAGCTGGCCATATCTGGCTTTTTGCTTTAGTTATCATAATAGGAATGCTTTCAATGATTGGCATCGGCCTAGTTATTTCAAGCCTAACAAAGACAGCTGAAGAAGCCTCTCAGCTCGGGATGCTAATAAATTTTCCAATGATGTTTCTTTCTGGCATTTTCTTTCCCATAACCAAGGGATGGATGTATTATGTATCTAGAATTTTTCCTCTTACATACATAAATGAAGCGTTGCGAGATGTCATGCTGCGTGGAGCCGAAATAAAAGATATTGCTCTACCATTTACAATATCGACAATATTTGCTTTATCAATTTTCATCATCGGCGTAATTTTACTAATGAGGGAGGGGGAAGAATGAAAGCTATTTCTGTCAGCAAACTAAAGAAAACATTCAATGGCGTTGTTGCAGTTGATGAAATATCGTTTGATGTTGAGGAAGGAGAGATTTTTGGATTTCTAGGACCAAATGGGGCAGGGAAAACAACTACTGTAAGAATGCTCACTTGCCAGCTTAAGGCTACGGAAGGAAAAGCAAGCATTTTCGGCTATGATATTAACAAAGATTGCAATGGAATTAGAAGGCTAATTGGCATTTTACCCCAGGAGGCAAGCTTAAATGAATTGCTCACAGCTGAGCAGAATATTCTATTCTATGGCATACTTTATGATTTGCCCAAAAAGGTAATAAAAAGGAGGAGCGAAGAACTTCTTTCAGTAATGGGCTTGGAACATAGAAAAAATGATTTGGTAAAAAATTTCTCTGGAGGGATGAAGCAGCGCCTCAGCCTTGTTCTTGCCATGCTTCATGAGCCAAAATTGCTATTCTTGGATGAGCCAACCACTGGCTTAGATCCCCAAGCACGCCGCCATATCTGGGAATTCATAAAAGAAATTAATAGGCAGGGGACAACTATTTTCCTTACAACACATTATATGGAAGAAGCTGATACACTTTGCAATAGAGTTGCAATTATAGATAATGGAAAGATAATAACAATAGGAAGCCCGGCGGAGCTTAAAAGCAAGATGGAAAAGGAAAAGATTCTGGAAGTTGAGGTAGACTGTGATGAAAACACTATAAATGCTTTAAAGAGAGTTTCAGGTGTTAAACAGGTGAGCTATGCGAATGGGCTGCTTAAAATAATCGTCGAGGATAGAAAGGGTTTGCTGCTCGACATAGTAAAGAATCTTTCAGATAAAAACATTAAATCAATTTCCACAGCAGAACCAACTTTGGAAGATGTATTCATTTCTTTAACTGGGAAAAGATTGCGTGATTGATTCATGCCCTAAATAACACTTATAAATCATTAAAAGATTAGCGATTGGTGAAAGAAATGAGAATAAAAGGAGGAATAATAAGTATTGTAATTTTTACGATTTTGCTTACCCCAGCACTTGCCGGAATAGGAAATATTTTTCCAGATAACGAAGAATTGCAGTCAAAAACGATTAGCTTAACGTTCGATTTCTCTCCTCCAGAAATTAAAGAAAAGGATGAATATGTGGCTATTGATTTTGAAGGAAGCGATAATTATTTAATAAAAGATGGCTGCCCAATGATTCCATATGAAATAAAAGTTCTGAAGTTTCCATTCGGGACAAAAATTGAAGGAATAAAATTCCAAACATCAGAAATTAAAACAATGCATTTGACTAAAAAAGTGATGCCTTCTCCTCCTTCAATCACATCAAATATGGGAACTTTCAAAGTTGAGACAAAAGAAGGAGAAATTTATGCAAGCAATGAGCCATACCCTGTAAACTGGATTTCATATCATATTGGAGCTGGCATAGATGGAAGGCAGCATGTGGTATATCTCTCCATTCATGTTTATCCTGCTCGCTATATCCCGGCAGAAAATGAAATACAGTATGTGGATGAGATAAACATTGATATATATTATTCGCCTCCAGAGAAGCCATTATTTACAAATGAAGCATATGATTTGCTAATAATTACCCCTGCAGAATTCAGAGACGATTTACAGCCTTTAGCAGAGCATAAGGAACAATATGGAATAAAAACGATTATAGTCACCCTAGATGAAATTTATGGAGGAAATTATTTCCCAGCCAACGGAAGAGATGATGCTGAAAAAATAAAATATTTCATAAAAAATGCAGTTGAAGAGTGGGGTGTAGAATATGTTCTGCTTGTTGGTGGAAGAAATGGTGGAGTTAAAGAAGAAAAATGGTGGGTGCCTGTTCGCTATTCCTATCTGGATGACGGAGGAGAAAAGAAATTCATAAGTGATTTGTATTTCGCCGATATTTACAAATATGAAAATGGTGACATAGTTTTTGAGGACTGGGACAGCAACGAAAATGATGTTTTTGGAGAATGGCACATGAGAGGAAAAGATGTCCTCGATTTATATCCAGATGTATACGTGGGCAGACTCGCCTGCAGAAATAAAGCGGAAGTAAAGATAATGGTTGATAAAATCATTACATATGAAACAACAGCATATGGAAGCGACTGGTTCAAAAGATTTGTTGCTGTAGCGGGCGATACATATCCGAGCGAGGGAGACCCATATTATGAAGGAGAGGTTGCAACTGCTGAGGCTTTCAAATATTTGGATGGATTTGAAGCAACATTTTTATGGACATCCACAGGCAATTTGACTGGCTCAAAAGACATAATAAATGCAGTCAGCCAGGGATGTGGCTTTCTGTATTTCTCCGGCCACGGAAATCCAATGAGCTGGGCGAATCATCCTCCAGGAGATGAAGAAACATGGATCGGCATAGATGTAACTAGCTTTTACAAATTTTCCAACGACGGCATGTATCCAATTTGCGTCATAGGAGGTTGCCATAACAACCAGTTCAACGTGAGTATACTGAATCTTCTCAAATTAAGACATTTGAAGGAAGTTTATTACAAATCAGAATGGACTCCAGAATGTTTTGGCTGGTGGCTTGCAAGAAAAATAGGAGGTGGAAGCATAGCAACGATTGCCAACACGGGCTTTGGATATGGAATTCCTGGAGAAAATTGTCTTACAGGAAGAGGAAGATATATGGAAATCCACTTTTTCAAGAGCTATGCTGAAGGAAAGGAAATGCTCGGAGAAGCGCATGCCTCTGATTTAATTTATTATCTAAATGCATTTCCACCAATGGTTGATCGCATTGACACAAAAATTGTGGAGCAATGGGTACTCCTTGGAGATCCGAGCCTGAAAATAGGAGGATATACCTGAGCCAGGAATGAAAAGAGCAGAGTGACGTATCCTTCAATCTTTACCAATCTTTACAATAGATTTATATAAATTAAAAACTTTATAATTGTGCTATTTAATAGCACGGAGTGTTGATATGAAAATGAAAGGAGATTCGATGGTATTTTGTACAATGGCATTACTTATTGCATCAATGCTTTTTCCTGGGATTAGCACTTTATTTATTAATGATGGAGCAGACTTGCCAGTATGGGAAATTGGGGACTATTGGAATTATAATATGTATATTTCATACGAACAACCGAGCACATCCGCCGATTTGACATTAAGCATGCATTTTGAAGTTACAGACATTGATGGTGTGCATTACATTTTAAATTTTGAGGGAAACGTTGAAGGAAGTGTATCTATTGCAGGTGTAATCGAAGGAGAAATGAGAAATACCGTGATAAATGGACAACTGTATATTAAAAAATCAGATTTGGCAATTATAACATTCAATGCTCATATAGAAGGAGAAATAGAAAGAATGTTCGTCACCAATGCTTTTTCCGCCGATATAGAACTCAAGCAAAATGTTACTCCTGCTGTCTCACCATATGATTTTCCAATAGAGGCAAACGAAACATGGACTGTGCCAAATATCACCTTCTGGCTTCATCTGGAAGCAAAAATAGAGTTAGCTGTTCCATATGAAGTGCTATACAATTTTCCTGTATATATAGAAGAGCATGCTTTAACTTGTGCAGATATAGAAGAGTTGGGTGTTCCAGCTGGAATTTACAGAGATGCATATCATGTTTCTGGCGCTCCACATTACAAATTCTGGTTTTCTCCGATGGCACACAACACTATAAAAGCAGAGTATAACAACATAAGGCTCTGGTATAACGAAAGTTTATACTGGGATATAAATGAGTTATATGCAGAGATGATAGATACAAATTATAAGCCGCAAAATATGCCACCTTATCCACCAACCAATCCATATCCAGCTAATGGTTCAACAGATGTGGCAATAGATGTTATTCTCAGCTGGAATTGTAGCGACCCAGATGGTGACTCGTTAACATATGATGTTTATTTTGGCACCTCTTTGCCGCCTCCGAAAGCAAGCGGCAATCAATCCGCCACAACATATAATCCAGGAATGCTCGAATATAACACAACATATTATTGGAAAGTTATTGCCTTCGATGGATATAACCATTCTACGCCAGGGGAAATATGGACATTTAAAACAAAAGTATTCACTAATAATCCCCCGGATAGACCAAATAGGCCAACAGGCCCAACTTCAGGAGAAATTGGAAAGGCGTATACATATTCTTCATCTACAACAGATCCAGATGGAGATAAGATATATTACAAATTTGACTGGGGAGATGGTTATACTAGCCAATGGCTGGGTCCATTTGAATCTGGAAAAATAGCGAATGCAACACATGTGTGGAATACAATGGGCAACTACACCATAAAAGTTAAGGCAAAAGATGAACATGGCATGGAAAGTGAATGGAGTGATGGATTGCTAATTTCCATGCCAAAGAAATATAGCTTACTTGCTGGGCTGCTTGAAAAATTGAATGAATGGCATGTATTAAAATCAATAATGAAACTGCTACAGGCGATTTTCAATCTCTAGCCTTGGATAAATTTATCTCACCATTCAAAAAAATTATATTCCCGGTCATCATATCCTGCCATGGAGTTATCAAAGCTTATTCAAGAAATGATGAATGAACCTTCTCCTATCCGCCAGATAATGAAAATGGCAAGCAGACAAAATATTATCAATATGGGACTAAATCCAGATGAAGTTATTTCTTATGGCGGGGGCTGGGTTGGTCATCATCCTCCAGAGCAATTGAGACAGGAATATGGAAATATATGCAATGATATTGAAAAATTTCATGACGCCGGCAAATATAGCCCCACGTTGGGCTTTGAGGAATGCAGGGAAGCTATTGCAAAAATGGAAAAGGAGCTTTTTGGGGTCAAGCTTGGCATAGAGAATATAATTATTGGACAATCTTCGACACAGCTAACACATGATCTCCTCGTTGCTTTAGCAAACCCAGACGATAAGATTTTGCTTTTTGACCCCACCTATGCAAATTATCCAGGCCAAATAAAAATGACTTTGAGAAATGCAAAAATAGTGAGGCAGCGTGTTTTGGATACGGAAGGATGGGAGTATAAAAGCGAGGAGGAAATGGCAGAGGATTTTAAAGAAATATATGAGAAAGAGAAACCAAAAATAGTTTTGTTTCCTTCTCCAGATAATCCTTCATCGCAAGTATTCGGCGACACTTTTGTCAAAACAATCGCTGACATGTGCCACGACGGCAAATCTTTTATGATAGTTGACTATGCCTATAAAACACAATGCTTCATTTCACCACCAAAATACTTTTCCTGGAACCCTTCTGACTATCCCTTCATGATTGCTTTGCACAGCAACTCAAAATGGGGACGCGGTCTAGGGCGCCGCCTTGGCTGGGTTGATGCCAGCGAAGAGATTATAGAAGCAATGGAGCGAGTTCAGCAATGCACTATTTTATGCCCCGACACCATGCATCAATTTGCTTTTGCCAGCTATATAAATAAATCGTTGGCAGACGGCAGCCTGAAAAAATATCTAGAAGAAGTCAGGAATGCATATAAGAAGGCTGCAGATGCTACCATAGAAGCAATAGATGAATTTCTTGGTTTGCCACGTTTAATTCCACAAGGGGGGCTATATACTCTAATGAAAGTAAATGAGGATGCGGATGAATTTGTGAAACGTGTGCTGAAGAATACAGGTGTTCTGTTTATTCCTGGCAAAGGATTTGGAGATAGTTTAAAGGAAGCGGTGAGAATAAGTTATGGGCCACATGTTGAAAATATTGGAGTGATAAAGGAAGGGTTTAAAAGAGTAGCAGACTATCTGAAAAAATGATTATACCTCAATTTTCCCTTTAACTGTGATGCATGCTTTCCCACCAATCTTTACTTTTTCATTTACTTCCACGCTTACAATCCCTTCTCTTCCTATCTCACACCCCTGTTCTGCCTTATATGTTTTATTTTTAAGTAAGCCATGTTTTGCCAGATAAGCGCCTAAAGCACCATTCGCTGTTCCTGTAACAGGGTCCTCGTTAATACCATATAAGGGGGCAAAGCATCTAGCATGGACAAAGCAATCTTTATTTACTGTTTCGAATGTAAAAGGGAAAAACAGGCCAACATCTATTTCAATACATATTTCTTTTATTATATCAAAATTAGGTTTCATGTTCTGCATTGCTTGCAAACTTTTTATTGGTATATTTAATGAAAATAATCCTGTTGAAACTGCCTCTATTGGCAAATCAGCCATCTCCCTTTTATCTATTCCTAGAGCTTTTGCAATTCTTTCTGTTGATATTTTAATTTCCTTAAAAACCGGCTTAGCCTGTTCCATAAAAACTTCTTCACCTTTTATTTCTATATCCAAAATTCCTGCCTTTGTTTCCATTTTTACCTCATTTTTTCTTAAAATGCCTTCTTTATTCATCACATGAAATGTTGCTATCGTTGCATGTCCGCATAAATCAACTTCTTTTTCTGGAGTGAAAAATCTTACCATGTAATCTGCTTTCTGGCTATTCATAACAAAAGCTGTTTCTGAAAACTTCAACTCAGCTGCTATTTTTTGCATTGTTTCGTCGCTGAGTTCATCAGCTTCTAAAACAACACCTGCAGGATTACCTTTAAAAGGTTTATCTGTAAAGGCATTTACAACATAGAAAGGCATTTTCATTATATTTTCATGCAATTTTCTTTATTAGCTTTTTGATATATCGTTTGCTTTTTTTCTATTTTCTCTATATAACATCGGTTTCTTTCATCCAGCTATCTGCTATCTGACCAAAAAGTTTTAAAATACTTCTGCCATATCTGAAAGCTTACTGAGGTAAGCAAATAAATATATATATTCGAAAATATTTACAAGCAGGAGGATTAAAATGCCAGCGGAAAAACCCCACTTAAATCTGGTAATTATAGGGCATGTCGACCACGGTAAATCTACACTGGTAGGAAGATTGCTACTGGATACTGGACAGATAGAAGAGCACCTGATTAAGAAGTACGAAGAAGAAGCAAGAGCAAAAGGAAAAGAGAGCTTCGCCCTAGCATGGGTCATGGACAGGCTAAAGGAAGAAAGAGAAAGAGGTTTGACAATAGATGTCGCCCACCGCCGTTTTGACACAGATAAATATTTCTTTACAATCATCGATGCTCCTGGTCACAGAGACTTCGTTAAGAACATGATTACAGGAACAAGCCAGGCGGATGCAGCTATCCTTGTTATTGCAGCAACAGAAGGAGTAATGGCTCAGACAAAAGAGCATGCATGGCTAGCAAGGACATTAGGCGTAGATCAGCTTATTGTAGCCATAAACAAGATGGATGCAACACAACCACCATATGATCCAAAGAAGTATGAGGAAGTTAAGGCACAGGCAGAGAAGCTTCTGAAAAGCATTGGATATAAGGATGTTCCATACATACCAATATCTGCATGGGCAGGAGACAATGTTGTTGAAAAGAAGAACTTGAACTGGTACGAAGGGCCAACTCTCATTGAAGCATTGAATAACTTGAAAGTTCCACCAAAACCGGTTGACAAACCATTGAGATGGCCAATCCAGGATGTATATTCAATTACAGGAGTAGGAACAGTGCCAGTAGGAAGAATAGAAACAGGAGTAATGAAGCCAGGAGATAAGCTAATATTCCTTCCATCAACACAACCAAAGGGAGTGATTGGAGAAGTCAAGAGCATTGAGATGCACCACGAACAGATTCCACAGGCAGAGCCTGGAGACAATGTAGGAGCAAATATCAGAGGAGTGAGCAAGAAGGATATCAGAAGAGGAGATGTAGCTGGCCATGTTGATAATCCGCCAACAGTAGTAAAATCATTTATTGCAAGAATAATGGTATTGAATCATCCATCTGTTATAACAGTCGGCTATACACCAGTATTCCACTGCCATACCGCCCAGGTAGCATGCAGATTCGAGGAATTGCTCAAGAAATTCGACCCAAGAACAGGAGGAGTTCTTGAAGAGAATCCACAATACCTTAAGACAGGAGATGCAGCACTGGTTAAGGTAAGGCCAACACGTCCAATGGTAATAGAAAAGGCCAAGGAATTTCCAGAACTTGGAAGATTCGCTATCAGAGACATGGGACAGACAGTTGCAGCCGGAGTAGTAGAAGATGTGGAACCAAGAGAGATAAAGTAATATGGCACAGATAGCAAGGATAACATTAACAGGAACAGATGCAAAAAAGGTTGATGAAGTTTGTCAGCAAATAAAAAAGATAGCAGAGAGAACTGGCATAAGAATGCGCGGCCCAATACCATTGCCAACTAAACGTCTCATTGTTCCATGCCGAAAAAGCCCAGATGGAGAAGGCTCAGAAACCTGGGACAAATGGGAAATGAGAATACATAAAAGGCTCATAGAAATCGATGCCCAAGACAGAGCCCTTCGCCAACTAATGAGAGTGCAAGTGCCAGATGGTGTTAACATAGAAATAATGCTGAAGTCTTAAAACCTCTTTCATCCCATATTCATTTTTTATAATTTTTTATACCCCTTTTTTATATTCATTCTTGAGCTGAGGTAGCCAAGCCCGGACTAAGGCGCAGGCCTTGAGAGCCTGTGGGGCTTATGCCCCGCGAGGGTTCAAATCCCTCCCTCAGCGCTATTTTAATATTAAAATTTAATAAACAAGGAGGCATTGTTACGCGAAAACTATTTATATAAAACTAATATCCCGCTCTGGGATGGCAGCAAAAACTAGCAGAAATAAAAAGGGCTGGGAAAAATCGAAAAAAACAAAAAAGATTTAAGAAGGCAACCAGTAAACAAAATGACAGGAGCAGAAGAAATGTACGAGACCTTAGTAGAAAAAGCCAATGATGGAATTTGCATTATTCAGGATGGTATCATAAAATATGCAAATCCAAAAGCTTTTGAGATCGGTGGCTATGAAAAGGAGGAAATCATCGGAAAACACTTCATACAATTTATCGCTCCAGAGGAAAGAGAAAAAGTTTTTCAGAGATATGAAAAACGCATGAAAGGAGAAAAAGTCAAAGATATATATGAAACCGTTCTTATTGGAAAAGATGGCAGGAGAATATCTGCGCAAATTACCGCTGCCATAATAGATTATAAAGGTAGGTCTGCTGAACTTATTATTATAAGAGATATTACAGAGAAAAAGGAGATGGAAAAGAAGCTTAAACAGAGTGAAGAAAAATATCGTATTTTGACAGAAAATAGCACAGATGGAATATTTCTTGCTATTGGTTATAAACCAGTATATGCCAATCCTTCTTTTCTCAAGATTCTAGGTGCGAAATCCTTTGACGATATAAAGGATAAAAACTTGCTTCATTTTTTGCATCCGGAAGATAGAAAGAAAATAATAAAGGATGTTGAGCAAGCATTATCCGGAAAAATTTCAATTAAAAATTATGAATTACGACTGAAAAGGCTGGATGGAAAGGAAATTTTTGTTGAATTATCTCTGGGCAAAATAATATATGAAGATAAACCGCATGCCCTTGGTATTGTAAGAGACATAACAGAAAAAAGAAGATTGCTAGAGGCATTAAAGGAGGAAAGAGAGTTATTTATTGGAGGACCAGTAGTTGTTTTTAAATGGAAAGCCGGAAAGAGATACATTCCAGTTGAATATGTTTCCCCCAATATTAAAGATGTTTTTGGATATAAAGCAGAGGATTTTACAAGTGGCAAAATCATGTATGATAAAATTATTCATCCAGATGACCTAAAAAGGGTTCTGGAAGAATCGGCATTGTACAAGAAAAAAGGAGTCGCCCAGTATGAGCAAGAATATCGCATCATTGATGCCAAAGGAAGGGTAAGATGGGTTCATGATTTTACTGTTGTGAGAAAAAATGCAAAAGGGAAAATAACACATTATCATGGCTACGTTGTAGACATCACTAAAAGAAAAATGGCTGAGCAGGAACTTGAAAAGGAAAGGAAACAGCTTCTATCCATCTTTGAAGGGATTGATGAACCAATTTATGTGGCAGATCCAGAAACATATGAAATTCTTTTTGCAAACAAGACCCTTAAAGAACTTTTTGGTGAAAATATTATCGGTAAAAAGTGCTACAAAGTCTTTCAAAATCTGGATGAACCATGTGGCTTTTGTACAAATGATAAAATTTTGGGTAAAAATTATGGGAAAGTATATGTCTGGGAATTTCAAAATAAGATAAATAAAAGATGGTATCGTTGCATAGATCGTGCCATCACATGGCCAGATTGTAGAGTAGTTAGAATGGAAATTGCAATAGATATTACAGACAGGGTAAAAGCAGAAGAAAGAGTGAAAGAAGCTTTAGAAAAAGAGAGAGAATTTAAGCTTAGAACAGCTCATTTCTTTTTTAATCCATTGGCCATAGCAAAGGGTTATTTGCAAGTTGCCTTACACGAAAAAGATGATATAGAAACAAAAATAGAGATGGCAATGAAAGCGATAGAAAGGGTGGAGAAAGTGGTTAAAAATGTCACCCAGAGGGGAGAAATTATTGAATAATTCCAATAAATCCATATGGCAAGTTTGAGAAGATTTTGGAGAATTTTCCTCTAATGTTTCAAAAGATGCTGGGAGTTAAAATTTCTCGCAGCTTCTCCATCGTTTATAGAAAACTAGATATATGATAAGCTCGTTGTATAAAAAGAGGTAAGAAAAATGGAAGGAATAGTTAAGAGATGGATGACTGGAAAAAGTTATGGATTTATAGGAGTAGAAGGAATGGAAAAAGATGTATTTGTTCATCAGTCTGATGTAAAATCTGATGAAATTTTGAAGGAAGGGCAAAAGGTTAAGTTTGATATAAAGGACGAGCCAAGAGGACCAAAAGCAATAAACGTCGAAATAATAGAATAAAAAGGATAATTAAATTATCCTGTTCTATAACACGAGGCATACATTACGTATATATATTATAAATCATTACTAATATAGGGTTTAAAAATTTTAAAGAGTGAATAATGAGAAAAAAGGCCGAAATTGAGGAAATTAGGAAATGCCCAGAATGTGGTTCTTTGCATGTTGTACAGGACTATGAAAGAGGAGAGTTAGTTTGTGAAGAATGCGGTCTAGTAATAGATGATTCATATATCGACCAAGGCCCCGAATGGAGAGCTTTTGATTCTGAGCAGAGAGAAAGGAGAGCAAGAACTGGCCCCCCTATAGATTATACATCGACAGACAAGGGCCTCAGTACTGTAATAGGCTGGAGAAATAAGGATGTTCATGGAAAATCGATACCAACAAGAAACAGAGCACAGTTATACAGACTTAGAAAATGGCAGCGCAGAATAAGATTTGGAGGAGTATCAGAAAGAAGCATCACCTCTGCTCTCTCAGAACTAAACAAGGTGTCATCAAGTATGACCCTGCCAAGAAATGTCAGAGAGGTAGCTGCAATGATATATAAAAAGGCAGCAGAGAAAAACCTCATAAGAGGAAGGAGTATGGAAGCAATGGCCGCCGCCACTATTTATGCTGCTTGTCGTCAGTGCGGAATGCCACATACACTTGATGAAATAAGTGTTGCATCTGGGGTAAACAGGAAGGAAATAGGGCGCACATATCGCTTTCTTTCTAGGGAGCTAGCATTGAAGCTGATGCCTACATCATCGCAGGACTATGTGGAACGCTTCTGCAGCTTGCTGAGCTTGAGCGTAGACACTAAAACAAAAGCTCTGGAGATATTGAGGCAAGCTGAGGAAAAGGAGCTTACATCTGGAAGAGGACCAACAGGTGTGGCAGCTGCGGCAATTTACATTGCATCTGTAATCTGTGGCGAAAGAAGAACTCAGCGTGAAATAGCAGATGTTGCTGGAGTGACAGAAGTTACAATAAGAAATAGATATAAGGAGTTAGCTGAGAAGCTGGATTTAGATATTGTGCTGTAAATTTTATCCTGTTGTGAACTTTCTTCCTTTAAGTTTTATCACTCTTACTATTCTTTTGTCATAATCCGCTTCTACCGGTGTAACCATCGCCGTAATCTCAATGTAATCTTCAAGTGGGCTGCCAACAACTTTTTTGCCAAGTGTTTCTTCAACCTGAAAGATGCCAGAGGAATTCGACATTTCAATTATGATTTCTATTGGCTTTTCCTTGCCCTTCGCTATCAAAACACTGTCTATAGACAATGCAGAAACAACATGAATGCTTGTGCTTCCCAAATCAAAGGCCATTCTTCCTCTTCCCTTTGTCATATCTGTTGCATCTGCTATCCCAACCAAGGCAGATTCCATTGTTATGTCTGGAACATCTGCATCATGTGCATATATGGCGTTTAAAATAAAGCCTCTCACCTCCGTCTTTTTTTCCATGTCATCATAAATTTCTGGTAACAATCTATCCAGAATTGGAATAGCCAAATAGCTGCTGTGCAACGGATGATTTCCTCTGTATATCTGGTTTCCAATGTCGTGAAGCAGGGCTGCAGAAACAAGAATCAATGCCTCATCATCGTAATCTCCTCCTCCATACTCAATAAAATCTGGCCTTATGTTGCTTTCCAGCAAAAGCTCATACATTTTTAAAGCACTTGCAGCCACTATCTTTGCATGCACTTCACCATGGTCATTATATTTCAGCTTTTTAACGGCGATGAAATTTGCTATATCCCAATCAGCTCTGACTTCATCATCTTGGACAAGCATTTCAAACATTTTCATTGCCTTTGGATATTTTGATAAAACTTCTAAAATGGCATTTACAGCTTCCTCTTCCAGTTGAGCGTAACCTTCTGGAACTTCCACTTCTATTCCAACATTTTTTAAATCCTTACTTGTAAATCTTGGCTGCTTCATTTTTCATAATCTGGTGATTATATAAATATTCAACTCTGCATCCAATAAAAATAAAACAGGAAAAAGGTGTAAAAAACTACAGACCAGCTCAATATCTTCTTCTTGGCCTATGGTTCTGATAACATTCCCTGCAATAAACAGGTCTGCCTTCTGTTGGTTTGAAAGGCACTTCACATTCTTTGCCACAATCGGCACATATTGCTTTGTGCATTTCTCCAGCTTTTCTATCTTGGTACATATTTATTACCTGTGCCTTAACCACTTCTACTATTAATAGTTATGGATATATTTGTGAACGATGCAAAATAACCAGATTAGAATACGGAAAATGCGATGTTTTCCGTTCATGAAATGTTTTTTATTGAGCTCATTTACTCTTTTAGCTAAACAAATTATCGTTATCTACAAATATGATGAGCAATTGTTATATTGTAATGAAAGAAAAGAAGAAAATCTGGATTCCATACAAAATATGGGATGAAACTCAATGGTTCATTAATTTTGGGAAGGTGCGAAAAAAATTGATGGAAAATTCACTTTGCAGAAATAAGATGTATTGATAACAGCAAATATTTCCTTTCATAAAAAATGCCAACCATGTCGTTTTTCTTTCCGAACAAATTACAAGAATTTATTTATTCCAAACTATTATTCAAACATGATTGAAAGAATTGCCGAATTATTAAAGCAAAAAAAATTTTGGGTGGCAACAGCGGAGTCATGTACAGGAGGCTTGGTAGCTCATATGTTAACAAATATTCCTGGAAGCTCCGAGTATTTTAAAGGGAGCGTTGTCGCATACAGCAACGAGGTTAAAATGAAAGTTTTGAGAGTTAAGGAGGAAACATTGAAACAGTATGGTGCTGTTTCAGAACAAACCGCCAAAGAAATGGCCTCTGGAGTTAAAAAATTGCTTGATGTTGATTTAGCTGTTGCGACAACAGGTATAGCTGGCCCCGGCGGTGCTACACCAACAAAGCCCGTTGGCTTGGTATATATTGGCTTAGCTACACCAGAAAGCGTAGAAGCTAGAAAATTTTTGTTTAAGGGAGATAGACTGCAGAATAAAGAAAGTTTTGCTAAAGCAGCTTTAAATATGCTTTTGGAATATCTTGAAGGATGATTGAAATAGATGGAAGCTATGGTGAGGGGGGCGGACAAATTCTTAGAATGAGTGTTGCCCTGTCAGC
>JAJRYN010000066.1 GCA_024275755.1 archaeon
AGCAGCAGGAGGCACAGCAGCACAATTTGCAAGAAAAACAAACAGGAAGGCGAAAATAATTGTTTATGATAAAGAGGGATATGGGCAGTATTCAAAATGTGCTCTGCCTTATGTAATAGAGGGAAAGGACTGGACAGAAATTATTGAATTTCCTCCTCAATGGTTTGAGAGAAATGGAATAGAATATCGAAATGAGGAAATTTATAAAATAGATTTTGAAGGCAGAATAGTGGAGGGAGAAAAAGAAGAAGAGTTTGACAAGCTTGTTATTGCCACCGGTGCTATGCCCGCCTGCCCCTTTGAGGCGAGCGGCGTGCATTTTTTACGGAATTTAAATGATGCCTTGGGTATTAAGGAAGCTGTTAAAAAGGCAAATAACGCCATTATTGTTGGGGCTGGCCTGATTGGAATGGAGGTTGCAGAGGCTTTAATCAGGAATGGCTTAAAAGTTAAGGTGCTAGAATATATGCCTTCCATATTGCCGGCTATGCTCGATAAAGAGGTTGCAGATTACGTCATGAAAAAATTAGGCGTTGAGGTTTTGCTGAATTGTAGAGTTGAAAAAGTTGAAGATGGAATTGTAATGGCGGGCGAGGAGCACAAGGCGGATTTGGTCATTGTTGCCACAGGAAACAAGCCCAATGTTCTGGATGGTGGAGAAGCGATAAAGGTTGATGAAAAATGTAATGTGAGCAATAATGTATATGCTGCTGGAGATTGCACTGTGGTAAAGGACTTTTTTGGAAGAGAGGTTGTTGTTGGCCTGGGAAGTATAGCAGCCAGACAGGGAAGAGTAGCTGGAATAAATGCTGCCGGTGGCAACGAATCTTTAATGCCGCCTGTCTTTGCCAAAACAACGAAATTATTTGGTTTGGAAATTGCTTCAGTGGGTTTACTAGGTAATGAAATTGATGGCATAGTTGCTAGATACATTGGAAAAGATTTGCCACATTATATGGGGGGCGAGGATTTACTTGTTAAAATAATAGCAGATAAGAAAGGTATAATAATTGGTTGCCAGGTTGTAGGAAGAGGGGCAGCAAAAATAATTGACAGAATGTCACTTGCAATATATAACAGAATGAGTGTGAAGGAAATTGCAAGAATAGAAAATGCCTATGCACCTTCTGTGGCACCAACTTTTGACGCCATCGAAATCGCATGCGGCATGATAGAAAGAAAATTAAAGTAGCTCTCTTTTATTATCATGAAGGAAATATTTGATGGCGTTTATAAGGACGGCAACAGAATTTTCACAGAAAATCTCATTCCAGGCAAAAAAGTTTATAATGAAAGATTGCTGAGAAAAGGTAATAAAGAATATCGCTCATGGAACCCTTATCGAAGCAAAATGGCTGCAGCCATTCTGAAAGGATTAAAGAAATTTCCTATCAATAGAAAAAGCAATATTTTGTATCTTGGTGTAGCAAGTGGAACAACGGCGAGTCATTTTTCTGATATAGTTAGAGAGGGAATGATATATGGCATAGAAGTTGCATTCAGGCCGATGAAAAATTTTATCAAGCTATGTCAGGAAAGAAAAAATATGTTGCCCATCCTTGCGGATGCAAATAAGCCGGAGAGATATGAGGCAATAGTGGAAAGCGTTGATGTGCTTTATCAAGATATAGCGCAGAAAAATCAGGTTGAAATTTTCATCAAAAATATGGAGAGATTCGAGCCAAAACATGGCATAATAATGGTGAAAGCAAGGAGTATAGATATTTCCATGAAACCTAACCAGGTTTTTGAGAAGGTAAAGCAAGAGATAAAAAAGCATTATGAAATAGAGGAAGCGATTAAATTAGCCCCTTATGCAAAAGACCACATTGCAATTTTTGTTTAGAAAATAACTTAAGTTATTCATGCATTCATTTTCATGAAATATAGAGGCGAAGAAAAGAAAGTTGAGCTGGATGCTGTGAGCATATCAAGGTTGATTCTTCTTTTTATAATTCCAATTGTGGCATACGGAGTTGCTTTATTTCCTCCAGCTCTTGTTATTTATTTTTTCACGAGAATACTCAATCTTGAAAATTTATTTCATCTCCTTATCTTTTGCATAATTCTTGTTCTGGATTATCTTGTTCTTATTTTCTCTGCAATTTTCTCGACAGCATTTTTCATAAACACCTTAAATTTAAAATATGAAGAGGGAGAATATGGAAAATCTCTGAAGGATAAAACAGCTTTTAAATACGCCCTCTATTTCGCCTTATATTATCCAGCTTATCGCTTGATCAATATTTTTGTTCTTCCTCCAATAAAATCATTCTATCTATCAATGATTGGTTGCAAAATAGGCAAGAATGTTTTTCTAGCTGGCGAGGAATGGATTGCGGATCCATGTGTAATGGAAATTGGAGATAATACAATGATAGGGGGGAGATCTTTAATAACTGGGCATCTGGCAGAAG
>JAJRYN010000008.1 GCA_024275755.1 archaeon
AAAAGGCGAGAAGGTAAGGAAAGTGCTGGTGGAGAAAAAGCTTAACATTGAAAAAGAATATTACCTCAGTTTCTTTTTAGATAGGAGTAGCAGAGAATATTTAATGATGTTTTCTTATGAGGGAGGCGTAGATATAGAGGCAATGGCTGAAAAAGTGATAAAAACACATATAAATCCATTGATAGGAATACAGCCATATCATTTAAGGCGCCTTCCTAAAGAGGTTCGTCAAATAGCAGCCAATTTATTCAAACTTTTCATTGAAAATGATTGTGAGCTGGCTGAGATAAATCCTTTAGTAATTGTAGATGGTAATGTAATGGCCGCTGATTCAAAAATAATTATTGATAACAATGCCTTATATCGCCACCCAGAGTTGCCAAAGGAAGACGTTGAGCTTACGCCATTAGAAAAGGAGGCAAGAGAAAAGAATATTGCTTTTGTTCAGCTAGATGGCAATATAGGCGTTATTGCCAATGGAGCTGGCTTGACGATGGCAACCCTAGATGCATTAAATGAATTCAATGGAAAGGGGGGCGTGTTTTTGGATTTAGGAGGAACAGATGACCCAGAAAAGGTAAAGCAGGCTTTTGAATTAATGGCTAAAGCAAAGCCAAAGGTTATACTGCTAAATTTATTTGGTGGCATTACAAAATGCGATACTGTGGCTAAGGGCATAATAGAATTTATGGAAGAACATAGAATAGAATGCCCAGTTGTGGCCAGAATAAAAGGAATGAATGAAGATATAGCAAGAGAAATGCTCAAGGATTATGTTATAGCCGTCGAGTCATTTCAAGAAGCTGCTAAAAAGGCAGCTGAATTAGGAGGAGATTAAGATGGCAATATGGGCAGATGAAAATATAAGGTTGCTCGTGCAAGGTATAACAGGCCATCAGGGGCAGTTTCATACTAAAGCAATGATGGAATTTGGAACTAAAATCGTTGCAGGAGTAACACCTGGCAAAGGAGGCATGGAAGTACATGGTGTGCCAGTCTATAATACTGTTGAGGAGGCAATGGAAAAAGAGCCAAATGCAAGCATAGTATTTGTTCCAGCTCCATTTGCCAAAGATGCTGTGATAGAAGCATTAGATGCAGGAATAAAGCTTGTTGTTGTGATAACAGAAAATATTCCATTCCATGATGCCATGCAATTTGTCCATTATGCAAAATATAAGGGGGCAAGAATAATAGGGCCTAATTGCCCTGGAATAGCATCTCCAGGAAAAACAAAGATTGGCATACTCCCAAATGTTATATTTAAGGAAGGAAATATAGGTGTTGCATCTCGTTCTGGCACGCTAACTTATGAGATAGTCAATGCATTAAGCCAAGCAGGCTTTGGTCAATCAACATGTGTTGGCTTAGGAGGAGATCCAATCATAGGCTCGACTTTTATAGATGCACTGGAAGCATTTGAAAAAGACTCGCAAACGGAAGCCATTGTCCTAGTTGGAGAAATAGGAGGAACAGCAGAAGAAGAAGCGGCAGAATATATAGCTGCTAATGTAACAAAGCCAGTATATGCATATATAGCAGGAAGGACAGCTCCCCCAGGCAAGAGAATGGGTCATGCTGGTGCTATTATAAGTGGTGGAAAGGGAACAGCAGAATCAAAAATAAAGGCTTTTGAAGAAGCAGGCGTAAAAGTGGCTAAGTTTCCTCACGAAATAGCGGAGCTTATTAAAAATGATAAGGGAATTTAAAGGTAAAAAGCCGGTAATAAGTGATATGGCAATTATAGATGAGTCAGCTATAATTATAGGAAATGTTACCGTTGAAGAAAAGGCGAGTATATGGCCTCATGCAATTGTGAGAGCTGATGATGATGAAATTATAATAAAGGAAGGGGCTGCAATACTGGATAAAGCCTTCATTGAGGCACCGAAAAAAGTCATCATTGGCAAGGGCAGCATAATATCTCATGGAGCTATAATTCATGGTTCAATTATAGAAGATAATGTGCTTGTTGGCATAGGAGCCATAGTTTTAGAAGTAAATGTTGGTAAAAATAGCATTGTTGCTGCTGGAGCTGTTGTTACAAAAGATGTTGAAGAGGGCAGCATGGTTGCTGGTGTGCCTGCAAAGAAAATAAGAGATGTTAGCAAAGAAGAAATAGAGAAAACGAAAACTATGGCAAAGGAAATCATGGAAAAAGCAAAATATCTGAGAAAAGAGTATTAAACAAGGAATCATCAAGTCCATTCTGTGTATCCAATGCGAAATTCCTTTGCATATCCCACAAAAACGTCCAAGCAGAATGGATATCCTTTAGGGTAAACTATGATGGGAAGCTGCATCCACAAGCCTGCAAAATCTTTTATCTCCAGAATATTAAAATAAGCGAAATCATTCAAATGCCCTGCCTCCCAGCTCCCATTTTTTCCAATTGTCACCACATATCCTACGTTTAAACCCATTGCAAAGATTGAAGGGGTATAAGGGAATGATATCCCAGGGATGTTATTAATGATCAGCGCGTAAGCTATGAGTATCGTCATAAATGCCACATCCGTCATACGCATAAAATGTTCTAATAACCACACTATTTTCCAGAAAAGTGCATCCTCATAACTGTTGAAATCTGCAATATATCCTATTCCATAAACAAGACAATCATGATTTACTTTTTCCCATTCACCCACATTGTATGGTTCATCGGTTTTTTCGATAGAAATTTCATTTGCGCATGCGGCGGAATGAGCGCTCAGGAGAAAAAAGGAAATTACGATGAGGAGCGAAATTGCCCTTTTCATCGTAACCAAATTTATCCGCTATATTTAAATTTGATGAGGATTAAAGCATTCCAAAACTTTTAAAAAATTTTATTAAGAGGTTGTAATTCTCCTCTTATGATTAAAGTAAGCAAGGGATTACTTTCTTTCTTGTCCGGTCTGGGCTTCATGGGACTCGGATTCTACATAGTATTTTTTGGGTTTATTGACATGAATTATAAGATTATAGGCAATTATATTCTCCTTTTCTCGGTTTTAACAGCCATTCTGGCATGTATTGTTGTTTACTTTTTGGCAGTTGCCTTTAAATTTACTCAAACAAGATTGCAGATAGATACCACAATAGGTGGGTTCATTGGAGGGATACTCACAATGGTTGCAATAATACTCATGATTCTTTCTTTCAGAGCAGAGAGCTTGGGCTTAATGGAAGGACTTGGCTTAGCAGATAAAATTCATCCTCTTGTAACATTTTTCCTTGCGGCGGCATGCACCATGTTACTCATATGGCCTGAGGAGAGTAAGGAAGAGAGATGGTAGTTGTTGTTTACAGATACGGGCATAGAATAGCGAGAGATAAGAGAATAACAACTCATGTTGCATTGGTGGCGAGGGCTTTTGGAGCAGACGGTATAATCATTGATACCAGAGACGAGGGGGTTGAACAGAGTGTTAAGAAAGTAGTTGAAAAGTTTGGTGGCAACTTTTTTATCAAAAGTGGTATAGAATGGAAGAAGTACATCAAAAAATGGGATGGAAAGATAGTGCATTTGACAATGTATGGGGAAAGAGTGGATGAAGTTATAGATGAAATTAAGAAATGTAAAGATTTGCTTGTTATAGTAGGGGCAGAAAAAGTGCCGCCAGAATTTTATGAAATTGCTGATTACAACGTTGCCATAGGAAATCAACCTCATTCTGAAGTGGCTGCTTTGGCCATATTCATGCATTTTTTGACGGAAGGCAAATGGATCGAAAAGGAATTTGACGGAATCGTGAAAATAATGCCGAGCAAAAAAGGAAAGAATGTTAAGTACAATTATGAAAAAATTCTACAGCTAGAGGGATGCAGCAAAGCAGTTATAGAACACTGCAAGAGAGTGAAAAAGCTTGCAATAGAGATTGCAAAAAGAATTGCTGAAAATGGCATAAAAGTTGATTTTGATGCTGTGGAAGCGGGAGCAATGCTCCATGATGTGGGAAGGGCAAAAACACATGGAATAATGCATATAGTTGAAGGAGCGAATATTGCGGCAAAATATGGTTTCTCAAAGAAAATACTGGATATAATAAAGCATCATGGAGGCGCTGGGATAGATAAGGAGGAGGCAAAAAAACTTGGATTGCCGCCAGATGATTACACGCCAAGAAGCATAGAGGAGATGATTGTTGCGCATGCTGACAATCTTACTGGCTATAGATACAGAAAATTTGAAGATGCTTTGAAGGAATTTAGAAGGAAGGCTGGAGAAAGAGCAGCTAAGAAGCTTAAAGAACTGCATGAGAAATTAAGCAGAATGGCAGGTATCGATATAAATGAAATCGTTGAGAAAATGAAAAAGGAGGAAAGGAAATAAGATCGAAATTGGAATTTTTTTCTCATTTGAAAAAAGAAGTATGTCATTAAAAGAAACGCTTCTTTTCCAAATTTTTAGCATAAACAAATTTAAATATTCTTTAGATTTATAAACTGGGGAAAATATGACAGAGGAAAAGAAGATAATGGTAATATTTCTTACAGCTGTACTCATTTTTATAAATCTTGCATTACCTTTTGTTTATTCTGGCGAGAGTGAAACAGAGCCTTTATCATCTCCTGGCAGAATATGGCCTTACTGGGTTAAAACTTGGGGTGGAGGCGGGGATGAAATAGCTACTGCTGTGGATGCTGATAGTGGTTACATATATGTTACCGGATATACTGGAGAAGGCGCGGCTTTCCTGTTAAAGTATGATGAAAAGGGTAAGTTAGTATGGGAGAAAACATGGAGCGGAGAGGGCACTACTGAGGCAAGAGAGGTTGTCGTGGCTAATGGCAACATATATGTTGTTGGAACAACCGAAAATGGGGGAAATTCAGACATTTTCATTTCCAAATATGATTCAGAAGGCAATCTTTTATGGTATAAAACCTGGGGTGGAAGCAGCGATGACACAGCAGGAGGAATAGCAGCATATGGTAACAATATTTATGTTTGTGGACTCACAAAAAGTTTCGGTGCTCTTGGAGGAGACGCATTTTTACTCAAATACGATGCAGATGGAACTTTCATATGGCAAAAACTCTGGGGCAAAAGTGGGGATGAGAAAGGAAATGATGTGGTGGCAACAACTGATGGAATATATATTGCTGGGTATACAACAAGTTATGGAGTTGGAGGCAAAGATGTTGCATTGCTTAAATACGATGCAGATGGAAATAAATTATGGGCAAAAACTTGGGGTGGTAGCAATGATGACGTGGCAGCAGGAATAGATTATTCACAGGGCAGCGTATATATTACTGGATATACTACTTCATATTCTCCGCATGCTTTAATCCTTAAATATGATCCAAATGGAAATATGTTATTTGAGAGGAGATGGGGAGATGGCGAAAATGACGAGGCAATGAGCATAAAGGTTTATGGAGATTCGATATATATCGTAGGAAAAACAGAAGATAATGCATTCCTTGTTAAATACTCCCTCGATGGCACTTTAGAATGGGCGAAAACATGGGGCGGAAGAAACGAGGAGGTGGCATATGATGTTGATGTGGATAACAACATGATATACATTGCTGGATATACAACGAGTTATGGAAACGGGGGCAAGGATGCATTCATTCTCAAATGCAATCTTCATGGCAGAAAATCCTTTTCGATATCGAATGCAGAAGCTAGCTTCATAAAAATCAGCAATGAAAAATTATTAATCTGGGGTAGGGAAATATTGCCATTATCTTTCCAAAAAGAGAATGATCAAAAAGAAAATGAGGTAGCTCCTCTCATTCAATAAGCTTTTTTAATTCCTTTATCGCCTTATTTATTATTTCTTTATCATAAGTTACTTCATTAAAGCTCTTGGCAGGTAGTCCAATAAGATGTACTTCCTCGGGAAATTTTTTCATTACCGTTTTTAAAATCTTCAGCGCTTCAATGGCAGATAAAAAATGTATTCCCTTGCTCCTGCCATCTATGCTGAAAATTTCATCGTCTTTCAGATGCACCACATCTTCTATACCATAAACGGCATCAACTATGATTAGTTTTTCCTCTCCTTCGTATATACCATACAGTTTGAATAAATCTGTTCCGAGATAGGCCATTCTTGCTTTTATTTTGTTTTTAATACGCATATACACGTCATACCCTGCTGCATCGTCTCCTGCAATGCTGCTGCCGAGAAATACAATGAGGCATTTCATAATCTTATCACATGTACACTGCATGAAATGCAAGGATCATAGGCTCTTATCACCATTTCAACCTTTTTGCCGATCAAATCAATGTCTTTATAGCCGTTTTTCCACATACCCTCCGCCATATTTTTGACATCGATTTCCATCATTGGAAGGAACATTGCAGTAGGGGTGATTACATTCATGTAATTTACCCTGTCATTTTCTATTTCTACCTCATATATGAGTAAACCTCTGGGAGCTTCAGTTACGGCATATCCCTTGCCATCTTTTTCTTCCGGCTTTACTTTTTCCTCCTTCCTTATCTTGATATTCTCAGCCATTTCTGCAATTTTTTCGATGAAATACACTATTTCCAATGCTTGGCAGAAGTTATTGGAGAAGCTATTCTCTGCCTTGACAAATTCACTATGGCTGTTGAGCAACTCCTTTGCTTTTCCTTCCAGGAGATTGTGATTGTTGACGATTCTTGATAAAGCTCCCACCATAAATGGCTTCCCTTTATATTTCCCTCTTTTTGCAAAAGAATATGGAGCCACCTCTTCCTTAATATATTCTTTGTATTTATCAACGCTGAAATAGAAACCATCTGATGCAACTATTTCATTTCCATAAACGTCATAGCCATTGTGTGGTTTTATTGCCAGGTGATTTCTCTCCAAATTTACATAGGAGGGATATTCATAATCTAGAAAGAATTCGGCTGTAGCAACTGCAGCATCCATAACATTATAGGCCATCTCCTTTATTTTTTCAATTTCTTGTTGCTCCGGCAGTTTGCCAAAGCCACCAACAACTGCATTCTCTGGATGTATTTCCCTGCTGCCAAGTATGTTCTGCACCATTGCTCCAAAATTTTTCAAATCCATCCCATTCCTCATCAAATCTGGATATTCCTTTGCCATTGAGAATGCATCATGGTAACCAAGATAATCAGGTATGGCAAAAAGGTAGAGATGTAATGCATGGCTTTCTACCATGTTGCCAAAATAAAGCATTTGCCTCAGCAACTTTGTCTGCTCAGTAACTTCGACATTCAAAGCATTTTCTATCGCTTCCAAGGGCGTGAGCTTATGAGGTATGGAACAAAAGCTGCAGATACGGGGGCAAATAGCTGCCGCCTCTTCATAATTTTTCCCTTTCGTTAATATCTCAAAAAATCTTGGCCCTTCCGTCACATTTATTCTTGCTCTGATTTCATCTCCTATTTCCACCACAACCCCTGCTTTTCCTTCAATTCTAGCGAGATGGTCGTTTTTAATCTCTCTTTCAATCTTCATCTTCAAACACCTTCTCTATCATCTCATCCATTTTTTCATATTGCTTGCCAAATATTTCCATTCTTGCCTTTATGTATTCCTTACTCATTCCTTTTTCCTTAAATGTTTTTGCAAGCGAATCAAACCATGCTATGCCATGAGGCAAGGGGCCACGGCAACCAATGCATGCAACATTATAGCCAGGACATCTTGCATCACATCCTGCTACAGTTAATGGGCCAAGACATGGCTCATTCTTCTCTATTAAAACACATGGGTATCCTTTCCTTCTGCATTCTGTACATACAGGATAATCTTTTTCCTCTGGATAGCTTCCAATAGCAAAGGTGGCAAGATAATAAATGATTTCCTCCTCTTCAGGAGGACATCCAGGCAAGTTATAATCAACTTTCACATATTTCTTTAATGGCTCTCCTATTCTTCCTTCAAATTCTATTTTGTTGCCTCCATAAACTTCTTTGAATATTTCTTCATATTCCTCGCCGAAAAGCATTCCCTGTACTCCACCATAAATTGCACATGAACCAACTGCAACAAGTACATCTGCGTTTTCCCTTATTTTCTTCAGTTCTTCCTCCTCCTTTGCAGTGCTTACGCTACCTTCTACAAAAGCAATATCAACATGACTTATCTCTCCCTTACTGGAAGCCATATACCAGTATGCAATCTCGAAATTCTCTGCAACTTCCAGCAATTCTTTTACACTTGCCATTCTAAGCTGGCAGCCATAACAGGAAGTCAGTCCGTGTATGCCTATTCTCAATTTCATTTTATCCCTCATATTAAGCCAGGAGTGGAAATTATATCATAATATCCAAAGACAGGACCATCTATGCATATATATTTAAGAAATGTTGAAGAGCCGGCTATGCAATGCCCGCATTTACCTACGCCACATTTCATCCTTCTTTCCAGAGTAACATAAATTTTCCTTGGATCATAGCCATGTTCAATCAGCTTGTTAAAAACATCATTATATATTTGGGGAGGGCCACACACACAAACATATGATTTATCTGGTCTAGTATTGGCATATTTTATGTGCTCCTGCGCTCTCCCTATTCTCCCTGGCCAGTCGGGGTCGCGAGTAACTGTCTGAATTATCCTTATATTTTCTGCTTCCGCTACATCCCTCATTGCCTCCAGTTCCTTCTGGAAGAGGAGTCTTTTTCCATAGCGTGCACTGTTTATAACTGTAATGTTTCCAAACTTCCATCTATTATCTAAAGCATACATGAAGACGGAGCGAAGAGGAGCCATGCCAATACCTGCTGCAATAAGCAATAAATCATTTTCTTCGAAATCCTTCACAGGAAATCCATTGCCATATGGTCCTCTTACCCCAACACTATCCCCTGGTTTTAAATCAAAAATTTTGCTTGTAACCCTTCCAGCCTTTTTGATGCACAATTCAAAAAACCCACGCTTCATAGGAGAGGAGCAAATAGAGATTGGCACTTCTCCAACACCAGGTATGCTCAGCTGAACAAACTGGCCTGGAACGAAGGTCCATGACTCTGCTATGCTCGGATTCTCAAATCTGAATAAAAACAGTTTAACATCATCAGTTAAATCATATATCCTAAGAACCCTGCATTTGTATAAGGCATAGACATTATGCATTTTTCACCTCTTCAGCAGTACTTCTAACTTTAAGCAAATTGCCCAGAAAATCAATATTTGCAGGGCAGAAATATGTGCAGTTTCCACAACCAACACAGTATGAAGTGCCAAGCGGATAAAAATAAGAGTTTTTGCATATATACCTGTTGAGAAATCTGTCTTTTTTTGTTGGTCTGAAATTATGGCCTCCCGCCACCAGCCCATGACTTCTAAACTGGCAGGAATCCCAGAATCTTGTTCTTTTTCCTGTTTTACCATCTATATTTGGAATGTCCTGCACATCATAGCATCTGCATGTTGGGCATGTATTGGTGCAGTTTCCACAGCCAAAACATTTCTCTGCCTCCTCATCCCATAATTTATCCTGCATTGTTAATTCCAGTAAATAGCGAATGTTATCAAAACTTCCATAACATCTGAACATTCTTTGCCTCTTTTCTTCAAATTCCCTGAATGCATCTATGTCCTGTTGATTTACTTCTGTAAATAAATCCAGATTTTCATCTATTATTTTATGTCCATTGGGGCTACCAACTCTTATGAGGTAGCCATCTGGTAATTCATGAAAAAATAAGTCAAAGCCAATGTCGACAAAGTCAGTTCTTCTCAAATTACAGAAGCAATATTCATCAGGCAGACAGCTTAACCCTATTATTATTCCAGCTTTTCTTCTCCTTGTATAATATATGTCGGCATACTCATCCATATAAATTCCATCTAAAATACGTAAAGCTACAATTTCACACGGGTGCATACCAAATAAAACAAATGACTCAATTTCCTCTAGTTTTTCATTATATTCGCCATTTTCAATATCAATTTCAAACATCTCTTCCTTTGGAGGAATGAAAAATTTTTTTGCTGGCATAATGGTGCGGATATATTCGAAGGCAATTTTTTTCACATCATCTATTTCTTTTCTATCATAAAATTTATCTGATATTTTAACGGGCGCATATAACTTACCATAATTTTTCAGTCTCTCCAAGAATTCATAAACTTTTTCATCTTTGATTTTTACATATCTCATTTATCTGATATATATAAACGCCTATATTAATTTTTGCACTTATAATGCAAATTTCCAAAAAATTTGTAAAGATGGTATACTAACTTATAAAAATTTTATCAAAATTATAAAAAATACCGTCTAAAAATAAAATGAAAAGTATTTTTATCATAAAGTTAATTTCTTAGTGTGAGGAAGCTAAAGGCAATAATTGATTTAACAAGGATTGACCATGGCATAATGCTGTGCATTGCCATCTTAATTGGCTCCTTAATAGCCGGAGGGGCACTGGATATAGAGAAATATATATTTGCCTTCTTAACTGCATTAATGCTGGAAATAGGCACCTTTTCATTAAATGATTATTTTGATTATGAGGTTGATAAAAAAAATAAAAGAATGGATCGACCGCTAGTAAGAGGAGACATCTCGCCAGCAACTGCCCTCGCCATTTACTTTATTGCATCGCCCATTGGCATAATAAGTAGTTTGCTGGTGAATAAAACGTGCTTTATAATTGCTTTAATAAGCCTCATTTTTGCAACTCTTTATGATATAAAACTGAAGGAAATTAAAATAGTAGGCAATTTTTACATTGCCTTTATGATGGCCATCCCTTTTATATTTGGAGCAGTGGCAGTTAGGAGAGATGTGCCTGCAATAATATATTTCTTTGCATTTCTGGCATTCTTTTCAGGAGCAGGCAGAGAAATAATAAAGGATGTTATGGATTTTGAAGGAGATAAGCTTAGAAAAACAAAGTCATTTCCCACTTATTTAGGAATAAAAAAAGCGAATTTGGTAGCATCTATTTTCATAATATCTGCTGTTTCACTCAGTTTCATACCTTTCCTAGTAAATGTGGACAAAAGATTTTATTTAAACCCTTTCTTTCTTATCATACTTCTCCTCTCCGATTCTCTTTTCGTTTATTCTATTTATTTCCTGCATAAAGATGAATATGAGAAATGCAGGAAATTTACATTATTTGCAATGATTTTCGGATTGTTTGCCTTTTTGACAGGAGCTATTCTCCCTATAAAATGACCGTAAAATATTTATATAAGAACAAATATATTATTTCGAGGTGATGAAAATGGTGGTCAGAAGAGATAAGGACAAAGATAGAAATAAGGATCCATTTAATTGGTTTGGAGAATGGGGCTTCGAGGATATCTTCGAAGAATTTGACGAGAGATTCCGCAGAATGCAGCAGTACATGAATAGATTAATCAGGGATGCAATGGAGGGCAAAATAAGCGGCATAGAGGGCAAGCCTTATATTTATGGATGGAGCATAAGAATTGGCCCAGATGGCAAACCAGAGGTAAGGGAGTTCGGCAATGTACCAACAAGGCCAGGAATAACAGAGGAAGTCAGAGAGCCATTAGTAGATGTTATTGAAAGCGACGATAAAATCAGTGTGACAGCAGAGGTTCCAGGGGTGAAGAAAGAGGACATTGACCTGGAGATTGCAGATAATATACTCAAAATAAAAGTGGATACCAAGGACAGAAAATATTACAAGGAAGTCGAACTACCAGCAGAGGTGGATCCAAATTCAGCGAAGGCAACATATCAAAATGGAGTGCTTGATGTAGAACTAAAGAAACTGAAGCCAAAGAAGAAAGGAAAGAAAATCAAAATAAACTAATTCTCTTCCTTTTTTAATTTTTAGAGGTGATTTAAATGAAAAATGAGAAAAAAGAGTGGGTTTTGAAGGTTGAAGAAGCAAAAGCAAGAGACGTTGGCAGAGGGATAGCAAGAATCGATCCAGAGGTGGCAGAAGAAATAGGACTTGTGCCTGGAGATGTTGTTTTGATAGAAGGAAAAAAGAAAACAGCATCTATATACTGGCCAGGTTATGCTGAAGATACTGGAAAGAAAATTATAAGAATAGATGGCATAACAAGGAGAAATGCAGGTGTTGGTATAGACGATAAGGTTAAAGTTAGAAAAATACAGGCAAAAACTGCTGAAAAGGTTGTGTTTGCTCCTACTGAAGAATTACGCATCATAGGTATTGAAGATTATTTAGCTCACATTCTTGAGGGTCATGTTGTAACAAAGGGGGATAGCATTACCATCAATATAATGGGAAGAAAAATTGATTTTGTTGTTACTTCAATTTCTCCTCCTTCAGATGCCGTAATAATAGGTGCTACAACAGAAGTTAAAATAAGTGAGAAAGTTGCGAAAGTAGAAGAATTAAAAATTCCACGAGTTACATATGAGGATATAGGAGGGCTTGAGGAGGCGATAAAGCAGGTTAGAGAGATGATTGAACTTCCATTGAAACATCCAGAGCTATTCGAAAGACTGGGTATAGAGGCTCCTAAAGGTGTGCTGCTTCATGGCCCTCCTGGCACAGGTAAAACATTGCTTGCTAAAGCTGTAGCAAATGAAACAAATGCCAACTTTTATTCCTTAAGCGGGCCAGAGATAATGAGCAAGTATTATGGGGAGAGCGAGGAGAATTTGAGAAAAATTTTTAAGGAGGCTATAGAAAATGCCCCTTCTATCATATTCATTGATGAGATTGATTCAATAGCTCCCAAGAGGGAAGAAGTGACGGGAGAGGTGGAGAGGAGAGTGGTTGCCCAACTTTTAGCTTTAATGGATGGGCTGGAAGAGAGGGGCAAGGTTGTTGTTATAGGAGCAACAAACAGAATAAATGCCATCGATCCAGCTTTAAGGAGGCCAGGAAGATTTGATAGAGAGATAGAAATAGGCATACCAGATAAGAAAGGTAGGAGAGAAATTTTAGAAATACATACCCGTGGAATGCCGCTTGCCAAAGATGTTAATCTTGATAAGCTTGCTGAAATGACACACGGCTATTCCGGCGCTGATTTAGCAGCTTTATGTAAGGAAGCGGCAATGAGGGCTCTACGCAGAATATTGCCAGAGATTGATTTAGAGGCAGAAGAAATTCCTGCGGAAATTCTTGAAAAGCTTGAGGTCACAGAGAAGGACTTCTATGAGGCGTTCAAATCAATGACTCCCTCTGCTTTGAGAGAAGTTGTTATAGAAACGCCCAATGTTCATTGGGATGATATTGGTGGCTTGCATGATGTAAAGCAGAAGTTGAGGGAAGCAGTGGAGTGGCCTATGAAGTATAATGAGCTCTTCAGCCATATGGATGCGAACCCACCGAAGGGAATTTTGCTATATGGCCCTCCTGGCACAGGTAAAACATTGCTTGCTAAAGCCGTAGCTACAGAAAGCGAGGCAAATTTCATAAGCGTTAAGGGGCCAGAATTCCTTTCAAAATGGGTTGGAGAGAGTGAAAAAGCGGTTAGAGAGACATTCCGCAAGGCAAGACAGGCAGCTCCATGTATAATTTTCTTTGATGAAATAGATGCTATAGCTCCTGCTCGAGGCGCCTCAGCCGATAGCCACGTGACTGAGAGAGTGATAAGTCAGCTGCTAACTGAGTTAGATGGCTTGGAAGAATTAAGAGATGTCACTGTAATAGCTGCAACCAACAGGCCAGATATCATTGATCCTGCCCTATTGCGCCCTGGAAGATTCGATCGCCTTATTTATATTCCTCCTCCAGACAAAGAAGCAAGGAAGGAAATTTTCCGCATACACACAAGGAAGAAACCTCTAGCAGAGGATGTCAATCTCGATGAGCTGGCAGAGAAAACAGAAGGTTATACTAGCGCAGATATAGCAGCGGTGTGCAATGAAGCAGTCATGGCGGCGATAAGGGAATATATTGAGAGAGGAGGGAAAATGGATAAAGAGGAGATGAAGAAGTTAAAGATTCATAAAAGACATTTTGAGGAGGCATTAAAAAATGTAAAGCCAATGGCGGAAGAAGAGCTGAAGAAGTATGTTGATATTGCAGAGAAATTTGAGAGAGAGGTGAAATGATGTTTGTATATGCCCAGCAGTTAATGACAAAAGATTTCGCAGTGATTGATGAAGATGAAACAATTTCCAGAGCACTTTCTATGCTTGAAAATACGGATGCTCTTGTTGTAATGAAAGGAAAAGAATATCGAGGCATAATAACAGAGAAGGATCTCATAAGGGCGAAGATACCACCAAACGCAAAGGTAAAAAGTTTTGTAAAACATGCTCCAAAAATTGAACCAGATACACCAATAGAGGAGATAGCCCGTTTGATGCTTGAAAGCGATATATATCATTTACCAGTTTTTCAGGATAACAAGCTCGTTGGTATAGTAAGGGATGATGATTTACTGAAGAGGATTGTGGAGGAGCAATTGGGTAATGAACAAGTGAGCAATTTTATGAGTTCTCAACCAATAACGATAAACCCGGATGATAATATTGGTAAGGTTGTTAAATTATTCAAAGAAAAGGACATATCGAGATTGCCAGTGGTTGAAGATGGCAAAATAGTGGGAATCATTACTGTAAGGGATTTGCTTGAAAAGGTTATCCACCCTGAAGAAAAGCCAGAGTATGGAGAGTTCATAGCAGAAAAGAAGAGATATCTCAAAATTCCTGTTAAAGGCGTAATGACGGAAGAGCCAATTGTTATGCCACCGGATGCAAAAGTAAAAGACGTAATTGAAGAAATGCTAAAAAATAATATTGGGGGAATGCTAATTGCCGAAAATGAAAAACTTGTTGGTATTGTTACGAAGAAAGATTTACTCGAACCAATAGCAAGTCATGGAAAAGAGGAAAAAATATTCATTCAGCTATGTGGAGAGATGGACAAAATAGAAGGATTTGATAAAGAAGAGGCGATGTCATATCTTAAGGAATTTACAAGGAAGCATGAGGAGTTTCTGGAAACTGGCTATTTATGTGCTTATCTGAAACAGCATAAGGAAAGGAAGCATGGATTGCCATTGGTATATTGCAAAATAAGGCTTTCATCTCCAAAAGGCTTCTTTATTGCAGACGATGATGGCTGGGGCTTCAGGCAGGCAATGAAAAAAGCAATAACAGCTATAGAAAAGCAAATTGAAAGATTGAAGGATAAATTATAACATTGGATGAAAGAGATGCAGCATCCAGCTATTTCTATTTTACTTTTCTTTTCCATTCATTCTTAAACATTATATATTCTCTACATATTTTTTACATAATGAAAGTGCTGCCTTTATTCTCAGATTCGCTTGGCGTGCGTTCTATGGCAACATTGGTTGAGCTTGATAAGGAAAAAATATTTATTGATGCTTCTGCTGCCTTAGGCCCATCTCGCTACGGCTTGTCTCCCCATCCTTTAGAGATAGAGGCGTTGCAGAATGCGAAGAAAAAAATAGCGGAGCTGGCAAAAGATTGCAAATATCATGTTATAACTCATTATCATTACGACCATCATGATCCGGATGAGAGTTTTTACATTGGCAAGAAAATTTTTGCGAAAAGAATAGATAGCTATATCAATAGAAGCCAGCAGGAAAGAGGGACATATTTTAAGGAAGTTTTTGGGGATAAGGCGGAGATAATTTATTGCGATGGAGAAGAATATGAGGTGGATAGTTATAAAATTAAATTTTCTCCTCCATTTCCTCATGGACCACATGGCATAAGACTGGGATATGTTATTATGGTGAGTATTGAAAATAAAGAGAAGATGCTTTTTGCCTCAGATGTTCAAGGGCCGGTATATGAAAAAGCAAAAGATTACATCATAAAAGAAATGCCAGATTTACTCATAATGGATGGGCCACCATCATATTTTTTAGGGTGGCGTTTCTCTCAGGATAACTTGGAAAAAGCAGAGAAAAACCTGCTAGAAATTATGGAAAAGACAGATTGCAAACTCATTCTTGACCACCATTTGCTTAGAGATATAAAATACAAGGAAAGAATGAGGAATTTGTACGAGCAATATGGCGATAGAATAAAGACATTTGCGGAATGGAATGGAAAGAAAAATAATATGCTGGAGGCAAAAAGAAATGTGTTATGGAAGGAATATGGAGAATGAAAAGCAAACGATAAATAAAGAGAAGTTTATCGTATTCGTTACAATCTGCTTATATCTTTCAATCTTTTGTTTTCTTTAGATTCTGCTGTTGTGCAATGAGCCAGCAAAACCAACCATTTCATTTTTATCCTCTCAATAAGAACCTTTATGAAAATAGTTGCTATTATCTTCATGCAAAAAATACGCATCATATGCGGAAGTAGCCAAGCAGAAGCAAAAATTCTGGATAAAAATCCTAAGACGGCGGAAGCAATACTGAAAAACCTGCCAGTAGAAGGCACTGCAATAAAATGGGGCGATGAGTATTATTTTTACAAAGATATTGAAGTTGAAGAAGAAGAAAACAGCCAGACAGAAATGGAAATAGGAGATATAGCTTACTGGCCTGAAGGAAAAGCAATATGTATTTTTCTTGGGCCCACGCCTGTAAGCAGCGGTGATAAACCTGTTGCTATCTCTCCAGTAAATCTATTTGCAAAACTGGAATGCAAAATTGAAATAAAAGATGGAGAGAAAATAAGAATAGAAAAGGCAGAATAAATTCACCACGGCATTATTTCATGATGTTCATAAAATCCAACGCTGCTGAATCGCATTTCCTTCCCATTTATTTTTATGCTGCCGTATGTTTTTCCAAGCAAATATGGCTTGCCTATCTTCTTATAACCCAACATATATGCTTTCTGCAACTCAACATAAAAGTCGATGCTTATGTTCTCCTGTTGTCCATATAAATGCATTTTTGTAGGCTCTTTGAAACCACATATTCTTTCCCATTCTATATATTCTATTTTTGCTTCTCCATATGGAATGAAGATATGATCGCTTCCATTTACAAAATGAATTCCTCCCTTTCTTTCTCCATTTCCAGCAAAACCATAAATTATTGCAAACTCATTATTTACATTAAATTCTCCCCAGTCCCACTTAAAATCCATTTTCTTTGAGATTCCCCAGTTATGATCATGATATGCATTTCCTTTTATGTAATATTCTCTGCCCTTACATTTCACCCATGCTTCTCCTTTTCCATATGGCATTGCCACATACCATGCAGCCCACTGCCAATCTTTTATTTTTGTGGCATTTCCAAAAGGTTTTCCTTCGGGATAAAGTTTCATAGAAATGCTGAAACCCTTTTCTTCATATTCTATGATAAATGTGCCATCTTTTTCATAAAATCTATTTCCTGCTATACTGACATTGCATTTTTCATAATCCAGGCTGTAATCTATGAAAGGATAGCATGTGATTTTCTCAATGCTTTCCTTTTCATCTAAGAAGGCAACAAATACACCAGCTGTGCTAAGGATGGGGTTGTTTAAATCTCCAAGGGTGAAAAATATTGTCACAATTCCTTTGCCATTTTCTCCCTTCAAATTTGCGTACCACCATTCATACCATTGTAAAATATGGCTTTCATTCTCATGATATTTAAAATGAGCAGCATCATTTTTATCATAGAAAATAGTGGAAATAGTGCTTTTCTTATCAAAAATAGAATCAGTTTCAGGCATACTATTATTCATATTTTCATAATTGCTTCCTATGGCACCAGCAATTAAAATAAAAAAGAGAAAAATGACAACAAATTTCATTTCATGAATTCCTCTATACCCAGTTCTTCAAGCTTCTTCTTCGTGGGTATACCATTCTTGTCCCATCCTCTTGCTGCAAAGTAATCATCAAGCATTTTCTTTTCCTCTTCCTTGCTCACATAGCTCCCTTTTGATACACCTTCTGGAATGGGCTTATGTATTTTTTCTGGGAGTTTGCAATCTTCCTTCTTCCATCCTGACTTAATGTTAAATATATGCTTCAAATTGCATATCCTCTCGCCTATAACAAGCAAATCTTCCTCTTTCAATGGCTTTCCTATGGCTGCATCAAGCATATCCTCAAAGTTGAGCAGATAAATGCCTCTGCTGAATTTACACACTCCCAAAGCATCATAAATTGCCATGAAATTCTCCATCTCAGCTATTTCCTTACCCTTATTATCACTGCTGAATCTATCAACGCCCTCAAACTTCCAGAACTTGCCCACAAGCTCGAGAGCATATGCTCCAGAGCGAAGATGACATGCTCCACGCGGCGAAGACATAAAAGCGAGAGCCATTCCTTTTATCCCGCGAACATCATAAGCAGGCGGCTCCATGCCGCGCACATGAACTGCATATTTTTCAGCATCTTTGCCTATCTTTTCTGCTGCTTTTTTAACTCCTTCCGCCAATACATCGCCTATGCCTTCTCTGTGAGCTATTTTCTCTATCAATTCAAGTAATGCTTCTCCATTTCCAAATTTTGCTTCTATGCCCACTTCTTCCTTGCTCACCAGTCCATTTTCATATAAGTCCATGATGAAGCCTATTACGCCTCCTGTTGAGATGGTATCTATTCCATATAAGTCGCAAAGTTCATTTGCCTTGGCAACATATTCTATGCTTGACACCCCACAATTTGAACCTAAAGCAAATAAAGTTTCGTATTCAACGCCATCCAGCATGCCCTCAAATTTTTTCAGAACAAATGCCTTGCCACATGGCTTAACACACTGTATGCACGCTTTATTTTTTACTGCATAGCGAGGAGCCCAGTAGTATGGGTCGATTTCTTTCCTTTCATCAAAAACTCCTTCTCGCCAATTCCTTGTTGGAAATGTTCCACGCTCGCTGTTCATCCATTCCAGAAATTCTCCCGTTCCATATTTTCCATCTGCCTCAAAAGATGGATGTTTAATCATCTCCTCATAGTATTTTTCCATAAGCTTATACATCTTATCCGGCTTAGCCACTTCAATATCTTTGCTGCCATAGACAGCTATAGCCTTTAGATTTTTGCTGCCCATTACTGCTCCCATGCCTCCTCTTCCTGCTTGCCTCTCTTCACAATCAATACATGCAAATCTCACAAGCTTTTCCCCTGCTATGCCTATGGTAGCGACGACAACGTCTCCTTCATCTTTTTTTATCTCCTCTGCCGTTTCTCTTGTTGTCTTACCCTTTAGATGCTCCGCTGACTTAATTGCAACTTCGTTATCTTTGATAACCAAATATGAAAGCTTGTCTGCTTTTCCTTTTATTATAAG
Source organism: archaeon (assembly GCA_024275755.1). GTDB lineage: Archaea > Thermoplasmatota > E2 > UBA202 > JdFR-43 > JdFR-43. The sequence continues at coordinate 19,065 of JAJRYN010000008.1, forward strand.
CACGTCATACCCCGCCTGCTTTAAAGCAACTCCTATTCTTCCCCCCATGACACTCTCATTCCATCCATTATTCAGTGCTGATTTTGCAAAAAATGAGGTTTTGCCTGCCGTGGGAGCTGCAGTACCTGTAAGCAAGCCAGGCGCAATTATAATGGCGTTATCGGGCGAGAAAGCATCTTTGGAGGCATCAACCACCTTATTCATGAAATAGGCGCCGAAGCCATCTCCTCCAAGATATTTAGAAGCAAGTTTTTCATCCAGTATCTTTTTCACTCCTTCCCCCGTAGACAAATCAACAGTTAAAATATTTCCACCATAACTAAACATTTTTACACCTCCAAAACCAATGCTTCCTGAGAGCAGAATTTAATGCATTGCGGCTCGCCATCGCACAAATCACATTTATATGCTTTCTTTTCATGAATCCATACTGCATTTAATGGACATGCCTTCTCGCATGCTTTACATCCGATGCAATTCTCATAGTCAACATATACAATACCATCTTTCTTCTTCATTGCATCAAATTTGCAAGCCTCTATGCATTCAAAATTGCAATTGTTACCATGGCTACAAACATGAGGGACATCATCGACGACACTTTTTCTTTCCACCCTTATTCCAGATTTAAGCCTGTTGACAACATTCCAGTGTTTCATTGAGCAAACAATTTCACAAACCATACATCCAGAACATTTCTCAGGAATAGCTTTCACATACATTGTTAATGAATTGGAAAAGAATTTATAATTTTTAGGATTAGGCATCTCAAAATTTTTAAAGGATGCACTTATTAAAAGTCATGATTATAGCAGAATTTGCAATATTTCCCACATCTGAAGGAGCATCAGTTAGCAAATATGTTAAGAGGGCAATAGAAGAAATAAAGAAATCTGGGTTGAAACATGAAACAGGAGCGATGGCAACAACAATAGAAGCAAAGAGTTTGGATGAAATATTTGAAGTCATCAAAAAAGCACATGAGGCAATGGTGGAGATGGGTGTTAAAAGAATACATATTGATCTTCGCATCGATCATCGCCTCGATAAAGATGCTACCATTGAATCGAAAAAGAGGGCGGTACAATGATGGAGATATGGACTGAGAAATACAGGCCGTCTAAATTAGACGATGTTGTAGGGCAGGAGCATGTTGTTAAAAGTTTGAAGGCATATGTTAAATCTGGAAGCATACCTCACATGCTTTTTGCAGGGCCTGCTGGCACTGGCAAGACAACATGCGCCATAGCTTTGGCGAAAGAATTCTATGGGGATAAATGGCGGGAAAATTTTGAAGAGTTGAATGCAAGCGATGAACGAGGCTTGGATGTTGTTAGAGGGAGAATAAAAAATTTTGCAAGAACAGCTCCAATAGGAGGCGCTCCATTTAAAATAATATTTCTTGATGAAGCTGATGCATTAACGCCGGATGCTCAGGCAGCTTTGAGGAGAACGATGGAGCGTTATACAGCAACCTGCCGTTTCATCCTATCATGTAATTATAGCAGCAAAATAATAGAGCCAATACAGTCAAGATGCGTTGTCTTCCGTTTCTCCCCTATAAGTGAGGAAGATATGAAAAAGTATCTGCTGAAAATTGCGGAGAAAGAGGGGCTTGAGATAACAGAGGATGGAATGAAATCTTTGCTTTACGTTGCCAATGGAGACATGAGAAAAGCGATAAATGCCTTGCAAGTAGCAGCAAGCTTAACAAAAAAAATTGATGCCGAAGTTGTATATAAAATGGCTGCTGTTGCTAAGCCAGAGATAGCAAAAGAGTTGCTTGAAACTGCCATAAAAGGCGATTTTTTGAAAGCAAGAGAGATTCTGGATAAGATGTTTATTGAAGACGGACTATCCGGTGAGGATATAATTAAGGGCTTGCATAATGCCATTTTTGATGTTTCCATTCCAGAAATAAAAAAAGCGGAAATTATTGACAGAATGGGAGAAGTTGAATTTAGAATAGTTGAAGGAAGCAACGAAAGAATACAACTTGAGGCATTGATTGCCTATCTGGCAGCGATAGGAAAAGAGTAAATATTTATCTATAAATTAGGAATAATTAAAACAGCGATTGAATGAAGTGAGAATAATAATCACAAAAAAGAGATTACACAAATCAGTAAAGTTGATAAACGCAGAAGGGAATATAGAAACATGAAACACATTACTCCTCTTCTATTTCTTTTCTCTATTTTTATCATTTTATCTAGTAGTGAGATTATATACGAAATCGATCACCAAGTAAATGAAACAAAGGTTGTTTATGACTCTAATGGCAACTTCTCTTTTCATTTAAATTTCAATCATGCATGGTGTGCAGTGAAAATCTCTTCCCAATATCCAATATCCATGGATGTAATTGAATATATCGTAAACGGGACTATAAGGGATGAAAAGGCAATAGGAAGTGGAATATATTTATTGGTAATGAATTCTTCTCAATTATGGTGTGGTAAGACATCTATGATCTTTTCAGGAGGAAAACTTGGGCAACTTTATTATATTCATTTTGGGATAGACAGATTTATCAATTACACATATGATAATGCAACTTATGAGCAAGGGATAGTTAAGGGGAGAGTATTTTTATTACCTGACTGGCTAAATTTATCAGCTGGAACATGGTATGTGGTTGCGATGTCCGGAGCTTTTGGGATCGATAATAAAAAGGTAGAATATAACAACAATTCATTATGGATCAATTTTAGTAATAAATGTAAAGATTTGGAAATTTCATATACGATGGGGGATAAAATATTCGCCCTATGGGAGGCCAATTTTGACAGTATTTTTGATATAAATATTTATGGTGAAAGAGCAATTATGTTCAAAGGAAAGAAAATTTTTAACATTGACAATACATTTATTGGAATAATCCAGCCTGCAACCGGGCAGGGAATAGAAAGAGTAAAGTGGATATATCCAGATAACACCGTTAAGAAAGTATTTATTATTGCAAATGATAGAAAAAATAAATGGTGGTGGTTTGGAGATGATATATTAGATGTGTTAACTATCACAGGGATAAATGCCGGAAAATATTGCTTGGAAATTAGTTATAATATGCATCGTAGCTATCTATTCCCGCATTTTCCTCTCGCGTATGGTGTACATTTTATAGGAGCAGATATAAAACTACCTGAATAAGTCTCTCTAAATACGCAGAAAAACAGTTTCTGGTATATGGAATAAAAATGTTTAATTATTAATGTGGATTTTTCAGGGGTTTTCCAGCTAGGGCTCTAATACAAGTAAAGAGTAGCCGATGCAGAAAAAGTATGAGAAGGGTTTTTCTTCTCTTGGAATGATAATATTTATTATTAACCCAATAAAGCCAATTATTGTCCCAAACGCTGTTAGATTATCCACTGGACGAAAAGTTTCTACCCCATTTAGGCCGATGGTTACTAATTCTCCACTTACAATTCCAAAGAATGTAAGAGGCAATGCCACTCTAAAAGGAACAATATGTGAGATTACAGCTACCAGATAAACTAATGCTATGAACGCCAGCAAATCCCAGATGGTTTCAAATTTTATTATTCCCAGCAAAGCAGCTATTATGAGCAGATTTTCAGGCATATAAAGAAAGAAACCCTCACCAAAACCATATATAAAACATAGCAGATTGGAAAGATTCGCCGAAACATTTATGCCATTTATTATTTCATGCACAAAATAAATTTCATCAATTCCTTCCTTTTTCAATTCATGAATTAATTTTGCAGCTTTTTCGATATCGCTATTTCTTATCGCTTCCTCCAGTTTCTCAAGATTTTTAAGCAGTTCATCAGCCTTTTCCATGCTTATTTCTCTTTCAATCTTTTCTATACCATTCAGTTTATATTGCTGAATCACAATTTTCGCTTTTTCCTCATTTCCATAAACTGCCGGATAAAATGCCAGTGAAAGAAGCAAGCAAACTACACCAATGCTTGCCAGCTCCCTCATAAAATTTTAAAAAATCAGGCTATAAAAATATTGCTACTTGATATCATACAACATCAACAAGCCATGCAGGATGTTTTATGATGCCGTTCTTCTTCCAATGCAAGCAGAGAATATCCGAGGCAGAAGAAAAAAGGAATAACGTGCCATCCAAGAGGCCCTCCTGGTGCAACTATGTAAAGATTTATTATAATGCCGAGGAAACCAACTATTACGCCATAAGATTCAGTAATTTTCTTTACCCCTTTTAATCCATAAGTATTCAAACTGCCCTCAAAAATCTCAAAGAATGTTAGAGAGAGTATAAATCTCATAGGATATACATGATTGATAAGGTATGTTATCATGGAGAGCAATATGAAACGAGCACTCATTATGGGATCAAATAGCGGAATATAAGATAGTGCTAAAAGTAGACTGTCCAGCCGAAAATATATCATGCCACAACCAAATCCAAAGGTAAGGCAAAACAAATTGGATAAATTCCACACAAAGTCGCATCGATTTAGCAGCTTGGTTACCGCAGAAATTTCTTTCAGCCCTTGGTCTTCTATCTCCTTAACCAATTTTTTAATCATTTTTCTATCATCTCTTTCGATGGCATCCCTTAGTTTTTCAAGGTTGTTCAGTAGCAAATGAATTTCTTTTTCAGTCATCGCGCATTTTCTTTCTTTCATACAATTTGGGGTAAGAATGGAAAATACAACGTCTCTTTTTTCTTTGCCCTCTGCCACTAAGGGGTAAAAAACAACCGCCATGAGAAGGCAAGCTGCGAGAACGCTCATCCATCTCATGAGACTAAAAGGAGTTGTGCTTTAAAATTGCATTGATTTCTGGTGAAACAATTTGCAGCGAACCACCGTTTATTTTTCATCAATTTCCCAAAATATAATAGGCAAAAATGTATTACGTTTAATGGCAAAGATTACATTCATTGGCACTGGCGGCGGGAGATTTGCAACGATATTTCAGAAAAGAGCTACAGGAGGTATATACATAGCTGATAAGGGACTTTTGATGCATGTCGACCCTGGTCCAGGAGCCTTAGTTAAAATGTATGAACTTGGTTTGGATCCCACACAGACAGATGTTGTTTTTGTATCTCATGCTCATCCTGATCATTATACAGATGCAGAAATACTTATTGAGGCCATGACACTTGGAGGTAAAAACAGAAGGGGTATGCTTATTGGAAGCGAGAGTGTGATAAATGGAATAAATGATTATCGCCCTATTTCTTTTTACCATAAAAAAATAGTTAAGGAAGTAAAATTAGTTAAACCAGGAGATAAATTTTTGATTAAAGACTGGTATGAAATTAACATTACGCCTGCTTTACATTCAGATGAGACAACTGTCGGCTTCAAATTAACACTTGAGAGTGGTGTTGTTTCATATACAAGCGACACACAGCTTTTTGACGGGCTGACGAAAGCACATAAAGGAGCAAGATTATTAATAATCTGTTTAACTCGTCCCCTAAATGGAAAAATACCATTCCATATGTCTGCTGAAGATGCTGCAGAATTGATTAAAGAGGTTAAGCCAGAGCTGGCAATTTTAACTCATATGGGATTGAAAGTATTGAGCAATGCCACTGAGCAGGCAAACTGGATTACTCAAAATTCAGGCATACCAACAATAGCAGCATTTGATGGAATGCGTGTTTATATGGAAGATAAAATAGAAATAAAGAAAGATTGAAAAAATTTTTATGAGGACTCTGCATTGTTGCAGAGGACTATCGAAAGGGCAGATAAAAAGATGAGAAAGATATGATGGTATTAACTGTCTTGCCTTTCCATGTTCTGCATTATAATTTTTCTGCTATCAGTTCTGCCACTTTTTTGCCAGAGAGCAGCATTCCTCCAAATATTGGGCCCATCCTTGGGGCTCCCATAACAGCATTTGCTGCCATTCCTGTAACATACAAACCAGGGAAAATTTCTGTTGTGTTCTCCACTGTTTTCTTCTCTCCTTCATCAGCCCACATTGCCTTCTCCCCTTCAACTTTCCCTGTTGGAGTTTTCAATCCATACTTCCTCTCCACTATTTTTGCGATATTGCAGTCATGCCCTGTTGCATCTATAACAGCACTTGCCTCTATAGAAACAGGGTCAACATGTAAATTTGCCTCCATAATGGCACTCCAATTAACTACTACACCGCATACTTTTCCATCTCTTACCATAACATCTTCCACACTCATTCCATTGAAAATTGTAGCTCCAGCATCTATGGCAGCGGCGACAAGCTTTGCAACAGCTTCTATGGAGTTGGCAATCCAATATCCATCCCTCTTGATGCACTTTATTCCTGCTTCCTCCAGTATTTCGTGCCCCTGTTTCACAACAATGTATGGATAGCCAATTCCGCCACCCCACATTCCACCACCGGGTGAAAGCTTTCTTTCAAATATCACCACTTTTTTTCCTTTTTCTGCCAGATATTTTGCTGCTGTTAAGCCGCTGGGTCCTGCACCTACAATGGCAACATCTATTTTTATATTCTGAAGAAAATCTTTGCTGAATTCTTCAATAATCAGGCGTGTTATATCTATATCCCTAATCATGAGTTGTGAATACCATAGGTTATATTATTTTTTTCCTCTGAAGAGAGAGGGTAGATAAATGAAATAAGCCCCATCTTTGTAAACAATTATTGCTCCTTCCTCCATCAATCTTTTCACGTTTATTTCATACTCCCCAACTTCTTTGACACTTATACTTTCCACCCTATCTTTGAGCTTCTCCACTTCTTTTATCGCTTTTTCCTTTTTCTTCTTAATTTCTTCTATAATTTCATCGATTCTTTCTCCTTTTATCGTTTCTTCCTCAATTTCCTTTAGCAATTCCTTCCTTTTTTTCTCATCTAGAGGCTTTTTTGTGTAATAAAAACTTTTTCCACCACATTCTGGGCAGCCTTCTAGAACATACTTTGAATCCTTGTATACTTTTCCGCATTTAAGGCATTGATGAGGCATTTTATCTTCCACTAACTATAACTGCTTTTATGACTTCCTTATCCTTGTATATTGTTTTTAGTTTATCAGCAGGCCCGACTATTGTCATCCTTGCCCTGCTTTTCCCAAATAATTTCTGCCAGAAATTCTGTTTTTCTGCCATATAGCTTTCCATTTCTATACCTGCAAATTTGTCATTAACCTTTTTCATTGTCATCTCAATCAGTTTTGCTTGCTCTTCTGCTGTCAATCCTCTTTCCAGCACCAGAATCTGTCCTTTCTTGACTTCCTTTAAAATAAATTCTAGCTTTTCCTCCATCGTTAGCCCGTTCAGCTTCTCCTCGGATATGAAATTTACTTTTACCTCCATATTACTTCCTCTTCTTTCTAAACTTCCTAAGCATTGCTTCATAAAGTAAATCCATATTAATGCCGTTTAAAGCAGAAATAGGAACAACTTCATGCTTCGGAAAAGCTGATTTTAGTGTGGCCGGAGTGGAGCCATTCAAGTCTATTTTATTTGCAGCTATTATGAAAGGAAGCTCTCTTGCTTCTAAATTTCCTAGGATTGTTATATTAACCTGTGTGAAAGGATTTTTAGTGCTATCCATAAGCAAAATAACACCGTCTAAATTATCAAGCCATTTAATTGCTTCTATAACTCCCTCAGTAGCTTCTTTGGCCCTTTTTTTTGCTTCCTCCTCAGTCAATCCATATTCCAGAAAGTCATGATAATCAATTTTTGTTGCTATGCCAGGTGTATCAACTAAATCTATCGTTAAAGAAGCTTTCCCATCTTTTATAACTATTCTGTCTTTCTTCTGAATTTTTCTTGTTTCATGGGGTATTTCTGATACCTCGCCGACAATAGTGCCAGCCCAGTCCATGGCAATTCTATTAGCAAGCGTTGTCTTACCGGCATTTGGAGGCCCATAAATACCTATTTTAACTTGCCTCTTACCAAATATCGAAAGAAGCCATCCTGATAATTTGTCAAATATTCCCATCCTATTTCAACATAAAAATCTTTTATATAAGTTTTGTTAAATTTATTTGCTAGGAAAGCCAAAAATTTAGATTTAAAATGAAAACTTGTTTGTGTCTGTTCATATATGCGTTTCACCTTATCTGATTCTTCCGCTTTACTTATTTTTCACTTAATGAAAAATAATAGCACCAATAAGAATTTCATTCCAATTGTCTTCTCATAACATTTTCTTTTCACATCTCGCCATATATTTATATAAGCGCGGGTTATTTTTATCTTGAAAATGGAATTTGTTGAATTTGTTGAAATGGATAATATACATCCAAATAAAATTGTTAAGAGAGAATATCAGATTAATATATTCAATTCTGTCAAGGATAAAAATTCTTTGGTTGTTTTGCCTACAGGGCTGGGAAAAACAATAATTGCCATAATGTTGATTGCTTATAAAGCAAATTATGGCAAAATTTTGTTTTTAGCTCCCACAAAGCCGCTTTGTGAGCAGCATTATGCTACCATAAAAAAACTCACCACTTTAAATGGGGTTTTCTTGGTTACGGGTGAGAAGACAAAAAAGAAAAAAAGAAAGGAAATTTATGAAATGGCGAAGATTATCGTAGCCACCCCTCAAACAATAGAAAATGATTTGGATATGATAGATTTCAGCAAATTCAGTTTAGCAATTTTTGACGAAGCACATAGAGCCGTAGGCAATTATGCCTATGTTTCCATAGCAAGAAAATGTTTAGAAAAAGGTGTGCAAATTTTAGGCTTAACAGCTTCCCCAGGAAGCGATTATTCCCGCCTTAAAGAAGTTATAACAAATTTGGGAATAGAGAATATAGAGGTGAGAACCGAAGAAGATAGGGATGTCAAGCCATATATTCCGGAGAGAAAATTAAGATGGAAAATAATTGACATGCCAAAGGAAATAAAGGCGATTGCAGCGAAGATTGACGAGCTGATAATGGATTTTTTAATTGAATTAAATAAATACTTCAAGATATCTCTCTCCCCAAGAAGAGTTACAAAGAAAATGCTCATACAGCTGCAGGAAAGGATTCAGAAGAGAGTTGCAAGTGAGGGAGGCAGCCTTTATCAGGCTGTTAGTGTTGTATCTGCTTTAATAAAGATATATCATCTTAAAGAAATGCTCACTAGTCAGGGCATAGAAGCAGCAAAAAATTACATCAAAAAGATTGAGATGGATTCTTCAAAAGCTGGGAAGAAAATTAGGCAAAGTATAAAGTACAGATTCATAAGAGATGAAATTTTGAGGACAACACCTTTCAATCCAAAGCTTGAATTTACTAAAAAATATTGGCAGAGCATTTTATGGCAAAAGAAAATGCAAGAGCAATAGTCTTTGCTGAATATCGCGATACTATAGAGGTGCTTTATCAGGAGTTAAATAAATTGCCAGGCGTAAAAGCTGCAAAATTCATTGGCCAGGCAAAAGGAAGCGGCGATGGCATGAGCCAAGATGAGCAGAAAAAAGTTATAAAATTATTCAAAAGCGGTTTCTATAATGTGCTCATCTCAACAAGTATAGGTGAGGAAGGTATAGACATTCCGGCAACAAGCTTGGTTATATTCTATGAGCCTGTTCCCTCTGCCATTCGTCATATTCAGAGGAGGGGGAGAACAGCAAGAGGCGGCTTGCCAGGCGAGGTATATATTCTTATCATGCGTGGTTCAAGAGACGAGGCATATTACTGGAGCAGCAGGAGAAAGGAAAAGAGAATGATGATACAGATTAAAAAGTTGAGAGATATGATTAAAGAGATGGTGAAAGAGAAAGAGAGAATGGAAGATAAAAAAGAGCACAAAAAAGAAAAGATTATTGTTGATGCCAGCGGGCAGGCAAAGCTGGATAGCTGGTTTTAGTGAAAAATTTAATATCAAAGAATATATAGCATTATGAAAAAGCTGGCTTTAATCATTGCCCTCGTTTTTTTAATCAATGTTCCAGCATATTTTTCAGATGAAATAGTTGTTAAAGAGGGAGAAAGCATACAAGAATGCATCGACACTGCTCATGATGGAGATATTATATATGTGGAAGAAGGAGTCTATTATGAGAATTTGATAATTAACAAGAGCATAACGCTAATTGGAAGGGGAAAAGTAATTGTTGATGGAAAAGGCGGAAAAGTAGCCTTGATAGAAGGAAATGGGGTAATAATAAAAAATATTACATTTACAAACTCGAGTGATGCTATAGTTAAAATTGAAGGTAGAAATGCCACCATTATAAATTGTACAATATATAAGGGAAAATACGGAATCGTTGCAAATGATGCAAAAATTATTGGATGTACGATTTATGAATGTGGTGGCGGAATAGTTATTAAAAACAATGGCATTGTTCAGGCAAATCGTGTTTATAAATGCGGATTGGGCATAGAAGTGTATGGCGACAATAATATCATCATTGATACCATTATTCACACATCTGGCGTTGGCTTGTATCTTCAAAATGCAACCAATAATATCATAGAAGAATGCAGCATTTACAAAAATAATAATAATCAGGGAGGAATTTTCCTCTTGGATTCTTCCTTTAATTTGATAAAAGAATGCAATGTAAGTTACGGAAGCTTCGGATTAAGAATGATTGAAAGTCATAATAACAGCATTTTAGACAGCACGATTTTCAAAAGCAGATACGGTATTAAAATGGAGAAATGCAGAGAAAATGAGATTAAGAGGTGCAGAATAATCAGCAATAGATTTGGTATAACTCTCGAAAATTGCAGGAATATTGAAATTCATTATAATGATGTTGCCCATAGCCATATATATTCTCTAAATGCAAAATATTCAACAGCTAATGCAAGGCATAATTGGTGGGGGAACGCAATACCAAGAAAAATGCATATTTTGTTGAGTAGAATAAGATATTTTCCCTGGCTTATAACGCCATTGTATGAGGATGCAAAAACGGAATTAAAGGGAATAGAAGAAACAAAAGTAAAAGAAACACAGAAGCACCAAGTTCCTCCAAAAAAGATACTCTCTGTAAAAATTGACGATTTCGATCCTTTAGTTGATATTAAACTTGCGGTTAAAATAAAGAGAGCAAGAAGCATGGAAGGAGAGAAAAACTACGAAATAAAAATTTTCATAGATGGAATGAAAAATGAAACATGGCTCAAAGGAGATGTTATGCCAGATTTTACAGCATGGCAGAATGTGGATGACAGTAAACAAGCAGTTGACATAAAATTTAAAGTAGGATTTGAAACAAAGCAGATTACATATGATTTAGCAACTGGAAACTGGTTTGGAGATGATTTTTTGGGCGATGCTGATGGCTATGGACATATAAAGTTGAA
>JAJRYN010000067.1 GCA_024275755.1 archaeon
CGTATTCTAAAGTTTCCTTCTATGGAGGAAATTTCATTTATCAGCTCTGCCAAATTTGTTTTGATGTCTTTGCCATAAGAAGCGGTATCCTGACATGTGAGACGAATTTCCTTGCAGCCCTTTTCTATTGCCTCCTTTACATCCTTAACAATATCTTTTGCAGGATATGAAATAAGGTCGCCCCTCGCCTTTTTTGTTATACAGTATGAACAGTTAAAGATGCAGCCATCCGCTATCGGAATATTCAGACGCAAATCTACTTTTCTTGGTACGCTGGTTTTCGGCCTCAAATGAAATTTTCTACCACCACCATCAAGCACATCGGCGATATGATGGATGTAACGAGGGGGCAAAAGAATCGCATCCTTTGCAACTTTCTTTACCAAATCAGGCTGTGCAGAGGCCATGCAGCCAGCAACAATGATTTTCTTTGCCTGCTCTCTTAACTTTCTTATTTTACTGAGCATTCTCTGCTCAGTTGTTGAAATCACAGTGCATGTTACAATCACAGCAACATCTGCCTTGTTTACACTCTCAACTAATTCATGGCCTTGCTGCATTAATATGCCCTGCATTATGGATGCATCTCCCTGGTTGGCTGCGCATCCATATACTTCCATGTAAACCTTCACGATTTTTTTATAGGCAAAGGTATTTATATATTTGGTGTGAAAAATAGTTAGAAGCATTATAGCAGAGAGCCAGCGAATTAATTCCCATTCATTTAATTTTTCTCATTATCTCTGTGCCTTCTTTCTTGCCTATTATGACTTCACTTGCCAGTCCAATGAATAAACCATTTTCCACAACTCCCGGCAAATTATTTATCTCTGCCTCCATCTCCTCAACATTTTCAAGTTTATCATATTCACAATCCAGAATATAATTTCCATTATCTGTAACAAATCCATGCCTTATACGTGGCTTAAAATTTAATTTTGCAAGCTTTTCAGCAGTCCTTTTCCATCCAAATTTTACCACTTCCACAGGCAAAGGAAAAGAAAAGCCGCTGACTATCTTGCTTTCATCAACCACTATAATCTCTCTTTTGCTGCAACTTGCTATTATCTTTTCCCTTAATAAAGCTCCGCCTCCCCCCTTTATTAAATTGAGATTATCATCAACCTGATCGGCTCCATCTATTGTTATATCTATGCTATCATATTCGTTTATGTCTGCAACATTTATGCCAACCTGCTTTGCTATCCTTTCGCTTTCCAAAGATGTGGCAATGCCTATGATATCAAGCCCTTCTTTAACCATTTCTCCAAGCTTTAGAATGGCATATTTTGCTGTGGAGCCTGTTCCAAGTCCAACAATCATTCCATCTTTAATCTCCTTAACTGCCTCGCACGCAGCCTTTCTCTTCAACTCCTCCATAAACGTAAGTATCAAAATATTTAAAAACCATGCATATAATAAATGGAGCTAGGAGTGGGAGGGCGGCTGACGGTTCCGCTTCGCGGAGCTGAGGAAATACCCTCCTCATTCCTGGGCCAGGGGTGTAAAAGCCGGGGCGAGAGCCCCGACGGGAGGCGCAGAAACGCCACAGCCTGCAGCGAGGATGATTCCCTGAGGATGACGTTGCTGCAGGATTTGGTGAAACGGCCCCCGCCCTGGAGCAAGTCCAAATACCGGGATCGGTTGCCCAGGACCGCCCGGAGGTAGGACGCTTAGACGAATGCCGCCTGAAACAGAAGAGGGATTACTACCCACACCTAGCTCCCTTTAACTGAAAATGATTTATAGGCAGAGAAGATAATATTTTATGGTTTTAAATGCGCAACATCCTCGCAATTTCTTTTTTGCTTTAGCTATTGCAACAATTTTTATTTCTCCCCTCTTTTCTGTTTCTCCTTCCAGCACTTCAGATACTTCAGATATTATAATTTCAATAGATTGTTCCAGAACAGATGATACCATTGCTTCATATGCTGAAATAAATTGTGGTCCTTTGCCCAACCCTTATACCAGAAATGGCGTTGATATAACCAAACAATATCGGGAAATCGGGATAGATTTTATCCGAACCCATGATTTTTACGGCCCAACCGACATAAGCAATATTTTTCCAAACTGGAGTGCAGATCCAGAAGATGAGGCAAGCTATAATTTTACAGCAAGTGATGAAATTATCTCAGCTATTGTAAATGCTGGCTGTCGCGTTTTTTATCGCTTAGGTGAGAGTGCAAGTGATAATGAAAGTTTGCGTCAGCCACCCAAAAATTTCAGTAAGTGGGCAGAAGTATGCAAGCACGTTGTAATGCATTACAACGATGGCTGGGCAAATGGATATCATTATAACATAACATACTGGGAGATATGGAATGAGCCTGATTTATCCGGCTTCTGGAATGGAACCGCTGAGCAATATTACAAGCTTTATGAAATCACTGCAAAAACCCTGAAATCTTATAATTCATCGCTCAAAATTGGAGGTCCTTGTACTTCCTCAGTTACCAATGAAAATTTCACAACAAGATTTCTCGAATATGTTACAGAAAACAATGTTCCATTGGATTTCTTTTCATGGCATATGTATGCCAAGCATCCATATGAATTATATCGAGCCTCTTTATACATTCGGAACATGCTTGATAGATACGGCTTTACAGAATGTGAAAACATCAATACAGAATGGAATATCAATATTCTGGGCCCACAACGCGACAAGGACAATGCCAAAAATGCTGCTTTTACTGCATGCACCCTAATAGCTTTTAAGGATGCGGGTATTGATTATGCATTCAGATATCGTGGAACCCAGGATAACAGCTGGCTTGCCAGACTCCTTGGCCTTGATTTGAGCTTATTTACCTATGATGGCATGTATAAAACCCCTGCCCTGGCTTACCTCGCCATGCATTATATGGTAAAGGACACTCCAATAAGACTCTTCATTCCTCCAGTCAACGTTTCAACTGGCATAGCATATCTTGCTGGCATATCAGAAGATAAAAGCAACATATCAATCCTCATAAGCAATTACGAAGCCTCCAACACAAATTATATTCTCAATATTACCAATATTCCATGGAATGGCCCATATAAGGTAGTTTATTACCTGATTGATGATTCACATCATCTCGAAATATTTGACAACATTACAGCAAATACATCCAGCTATGTTATAGAAAGAACAATTGAAAGAAATACGGTTCATTTCATCCGTTTAACAAATTCTACCATTTTTCCAGATGAAGGACCAGAAGTTGCAAATATTCCTTTCATTTTAAAACTCCGTTGTTTAGACCCAATTATAAGAATTCTTGCTATCCTGCTTTTAATTCTGATTTTTGGATAATATGGTGGTTATTTTGTCCATACAAAAAGCATTATCCAATCAATGGCTACTGGCTCGTCTATATCGATAGCTGCTCCTGCTGCCATGACTATATAAATTCCCCTTGTCAACTCAAAGTCGTGTCCCCAGCCATCGTTGCTATTAACATCCCAGTAGCTTGCCACCATATCCTTTGCCATTGCGTCATACATTGAAAAGTATACAGCAATTATGTTGCTACTCCCTTCTGCTTCTATATGCAGAGTATTTTCTCCTATGATAACCACAGCACTTTTTAGTGACAAAATTTTATCCCCATGAAAGTATATGCCAGGGGAGGGCTCTGTAATTCTAATCCATGATTCCTTTGCTTCTGAAACCGGCAATTGGATAAAAGCAGGCAGGATAACGGCAACAGCAACAAGTTGCATCACAACTTTTCTCATAATAAAAGAAGAAATTTGAGTATAAATATGTTATTAAATCGGTATTTTTTGTTTTCAGAATCATGCTAAATTTTATAAACGGAAAAACTTTATTGTGTAAGGTGAAGTTATGGACAGACAGGATAAAATGGTAATAATGGCAGGCATTGTTATTTTAATAATATCCTTGGCAGGCATAGTTTATCACGAGAAAACATATGTGGCCTCTGAAGAAGTGAAAAAAGTTTCTTACAGAGTAACTTGGAGAGAATACAGTGACGAGATAGTGGATAATGGTTATGTTGGCAAGGATGGATGGCAGAACAATTACGAAATAGTTCTTGGTAACAATGCTTACATATATCAGGTTGAGATAAAGGTTGAATGGAGCGACGATTTGAACTTCCACGGCATAATACTGCCTTGGAACTGGAGCGATAAAATTGATTTATCAGCAAGCATAGATGAACTACAATTTTCACAGTCAGCATCTGGTTATGAAAAAATAGAGCTTGACGTGACAAAAGAGAAACCAAAAGATTTCATTGCATAAACACAGAGCAAGGAAGAAATCAATGAAATGTTGAAAGACATGGCAGTTGATCACATAAATTGCAGCATTGATTTGTCAATAACCACAAAACCGATTTTCTTTGATAGAGGGAATGACTTCACAGTTTACATAATCTATCATTACTGTATTCCAGAAATACAATCTATCTAATCCTATACCTGAGAAAAGCAGCAATTCCTCCCAATGCGGCTAAACGTTGCCCGCCCTCATGCCAGTCATTTATTATTTCTATTTTTGCTCCCATTTCTTCAGCTTTTTTTATCATTTTCTCCTCTTCCATAATCATGCTATTTAATATGATGAGTTTTTCTACTGCTCCCATCTCTATTGCTTTTTCCACTTCTTCTTTTCCATAAGCGATATTGCCACCTTTTGATATTCTTTCCATAACCTCTTCAACAATTTGCGTTTCTATGGCCATTCTGTTTTCCTTCATGATTTTCTCAATAACGCCTCTTTTCAATGCCTCATATACTCCTGGTAAGCCAGCTTGGCTTACATTATCAACAATATAATTTTTAATCTCTCCCTTTGCAAATTCGATAAATCTATCCTTTTCGAAGCCTGGCCCGACTATTACGACGGGCATATTCATATCTTTTATTTTTGACAGAATCTGTCCATAATATTCCTTTTCGTTATAATTTCCACCATACATTTTTCCAGAGCGATTGGAATAGATGGTTGCAACTTCCTCCACACCATATTCATGGATTTTTGCAATTGTCGCCATTTCATCATCCATAGCAATGACGGCAATTTTTGGATGCGCTTTTGTTGCCTTTTTCAATCTTTCAAGCTGCCAATCTTTCCATTCTTTCTCTATTTTGACTTCCATTCCTGGCTCAATGCTTATTGTATGATATGCTCCCACTTCATCCACACCTTCAACAATTTTTCCTCTAATTCTAAGGCGATCGGTGAATTTCTGAAATTCTTTATTCTCTACCTCAATTTTTAAGTAAACTCTTTCCTTCTCCTCCTTTTTACTTCTTATTCTATCCCCCGTATCTTTTTTACTTCTATACGTAATAGCAGACAGATAATCTCCTTTTTCAATAACATTGTATAGATGCCAGCAATCTTCTTTACCCTGAATATAAACTTTGACCATGCCGCTCTTCAAATCCTTCTCAATTATTTTCATAACTTCTCCTCCTTTTTGGCGAGATTTCCCGGAGGCAATGCAGCCTGCACTTCCTCAACGCTACATCCAAACAATTCTGCAACTTCCTTTGCAACCCTATTTTTATCCTCGTTCCCTGGAACAAAAACAATCCATTTTTCAGCCCATTTTTTGACAGCTGATGGCGGACCACCCATTATTTTCTCTTCACCCTCTATTCTAACTCTTCCTACTGCTACCTCCAGAACACACTTCTCATAATTCCTCTTGCCTCTGATGACGAAGGCGCCACGGGGCAAAAATTCTCCTGCCTCTGGCTTTTTTGATACCTGCCATGAATAAACCCAGTAAGCACTTGCTACAGAAAACTGATTCCATGCCTTTGAATATGATGCGGCAAACTGGCATGCCTCCTTTAATGTGCTTTCCTTTATTGGCAGCTTATTTCCTTCAATATCTTTTGCCTTTATTATACATGAAGGTGCTCCATGAACATCGGCATGCACATATATATCTTCGTCCTCCATATATTTTTTTACAACCCTCTCATTTGTCTTTGCATCTTTACCTCCTATTACTAAATTTCCATCCGAGGAGATAAACCATCTGTAATTTTCAAACCAGAACTTCTTTTTTCTCTTTTTCTCTTCTTTTTCTTCCTTTTTTATTACAATTTTTTCCAACTGTTTCAGCTTTTCCAGCGTTTCCTTCATTGCATTCTTTGCTCCCTCAATTTTTTCCTTCATCTTTTTACTCATCTCATATTTTTGCTGAGCATTTTCATATACTCCTTTGGTTAAATCAATTTCAATTTCTATTGTTTCTTCACCATACGGTAAATCAACCCATGCCTTTGGATATCTTTTTCTTTTAACTTCCGCCTCTCCCTTCAAAATTTTTTCAACAATTTCATAATTTGCAAATATTGCATCCCCCTGTTTTCTGAGATTTTCTTCTTCTTTGACAAACTTTTCTATCGCTTCTTCCTGCTGCTTTATCTGGCGGAGCAGCCTTTCTCTCTCCTCTTCAATTTTCAATTGTTGCTCTTCTTCCTCGCTTTTCTTCAATACCCTGTGATAATACTCATCATATGCCTCATTTAATGAAGAAAATTCTTCCATTTCAAAGCCATCATATTTTTTTATTGGAAATGGAAGAACATCGATTTCTTTTCCATTTTCTTTAACTATAACAGGGCTGAAAATATTTTCCTTCAATTTTTTTATTAATTCAAGCATTGATACGTAAAGCTTTTTCATTTCCTCTTTGCTCACATCTTCAAAACTCTTTTTCTTTTCCACGTCAGCCATAATACAGATTTCCTCTGCCCATTTTCCAGGTATTCCAAGCTGCACAATCCCCCTGACAACGTCTCTGCCTTTCCTTATTTCTTCCATGAAATGCTCAAAGTCAATTTCTTGTGGGTCTTTCTTTGAAGGAGGAAAAATATACTCCTCTCTTATTTTCAGAACACGATGAGCCCATTTCTGATATTGCAGAGGCATTATAATTTTGTTTTCTTCGTCAACTAAAATGATATTTCCTTTTGGAATCACTTCGATAATGAGGCGGTATTTGCTGCCCTTACTGTCTATTTCAAAAATTATTATGCGATCAAAATCGTATTGTTTGATGCCTGTGATTTTTCCATTTCCTATGTATTTTCGTAAAGTCATAGCAAATGCCGGAGGATGCTCCTGCTGGCTTTGGCGATGCCTGCTTACGCATATCCATTTTCCATTTTTAATGAAAATTTCCTTCTTTTCTTTTCCCTTAATTTTTATAAAAATCTCATCTTTGCTCTGATAAATTTTATCAATGTAGCAGCCCTCAAGCTCCTTTAATTCGCTGATTATAGCGGCAATATCAAATACATCCAAGCTTTCTTTCACATTCTATATTTTCCTATCCTTATAAATTAATTTCCAAACAAGGCAAGCCAAGTAGTACATATTCTTCTACACTCTTAAAATCCTGCCAGTCATCCATAGGTATGTTATTCAGATAGCTTATTATTGCATTATAAAACATCTCGCATACATAGGAGGCGTTGAAGTAATTGCGGAAGAATTCTATTTCAAGATAGCCAGATAAGCTATCGGCTGTTGCATAGCCTCCGAATCCATATGATAGGCCAGTTGAACCAATGAAAGCTATTGCTCCCCCTCCAATTTTCTTTACAAAGCTCCATCCAAAGCATTCATAAGTTAAATTGAACTGGGCTGTATGGCATGCGTTGGCGAAAATTATTGGCAACTTATTTCCATTGAAGTATAACAGAATATCAAACAATGTTATGCCAATCCATTCATCGCTATTGTGAGGATGAGTTGCCCAGCTATTTGGTGAGCCATGGCCTGAGAAATCAACAAACATTGCCCCCTTCATCATTTCCTTAAAGAAATTTTTCCTGCTGAGCATATCATTGGAGGTCCATAATTTTATGCATTCAAAGCCTTCCATTAACTCTGCCACTTTCTCATTCAAATATTCTCCTTCGTTTATATCATCAACATCATGCAAATCTGTGTCTCCACCACACAATATTATTCTTTTTCTCCACTCTCCCATAGCATTCTCATATTCTATAATCTTTTTCACCACAGTCTTCAATTCAATTTTATTTCTGCATGGCAACCTGCCAACATAAACATCCGGATATAAATCTACAACATCATATTCTTCATTATGTCCGTATTCTGCAAAAAAGTTATTTCCATTGCTGTCCCAGTCATCAAAAACTGGCTGCCCATCTGCATATTTATACACATCGGCAAAATATAAGTCACTGAGATACCCATTTTCTGTAAAAGGCGGCACATTGTCTATTGAATAGGCATATCTAACAGGCATAATCCATTCTTCTCTTGTAAATTTTCTTCCACCAACAAGCATTACATATTCTATTCCCCAGTTTTCTATTGCATCTTTGATGAAGTACTTTATCTTCTCTGCATCATCTCTTCCCTGTGTAGCAAAATACTTGCCTCCATATATTTCATCCAAGCCAACTATAATTGTTTTTATTCCATGACTTTCTTTATGCTCCTTCAATGGCTGCAAATCAGCCATCCATGAATCTGGGCATATAATAAGCAAGTCATACTCATCATTTATGAACAATGGCTTTTCTGGTGGCTTATAATATATTTTTATCTCAAATTTATCAGCAAATAAAACATCTCCTGCAATGTATCTCACTGGATAGAGATAAATGTTGAGTATGACGACATGCTGCCCATTTTTAAGTCCAGCCACTGCATCATATGCATACCATTTCTCAGGATAAACAATGTTCGCATCATAATTTCCTTGCTTAACCTCAAAGCCTGGAGGCGATGGAATATATGAAGATGGAAGCATTGTATCCAATTTTTTTATCTTCTGGGGATGCACTTCCACACCGACTCTACTTCCTGCAGGAAAAACATATGTTTTTGTATAAAAGGGCACAACAGGTTTATTTTCCGATATTAAATTTGCACATTTTTCTATATATACTGAATCGTTTAAAATCGATGCTGAAAATTCAACATGCTCCTCAATGCATTTATTTTCCAAATTTCTATTGTTGATAACGATCTCATTTTTAACTGCTGGGATTAAAAAAAGCGCCGCCACTAACAGACACAACACAATATTCTTACCTTTCATTTTCTCCCTCCTCAGCATTATAAGCTGAATATAAATACTGATATGGGCATAGTTTCTTCTTTCAGCCCGGCTTTATTATATGCTACAGCATACAAATATTTCCATCCAATGGCTCCTCTCCACAACCATTCATAAGGCGGCGTTAAGTCAATATTCTGAAGGACGCCATCCACATAGAATGATACATTGTTTATGCCTGAATCAGCATCATAAGCAATTACTCTGACAGCTATCCTGCCAATAATAACTGTGTTCCCGCTCGCCATAGGCCATATCTGGCGGTCAAACAAATAGAGATAACCAGGCACGGGGCGCTGTAGAGTAACGAGAGGCGAGGTTGTATCAATCTTTACGGTTATATTCTTGATTTCTTCCGGATTTCCAGCATTATCCACGCTGTAGAATTCTATGGTGCGTATCCCACCTTCCGATAAAATGATTTTTCCAGTGTACGCGAGCCAGAGTCCACCATCTATTCTGTATTCTGTATATGCCACACCACTTATTGCATCAGTCGCGGTTAAGGTTACATTTACAGGAGTTACATACCAGTCATTTTTCCCATTTGGTATTGCCGGCTCTATGGAATAATCAGTAATTGGCGGTGTTATATCATATCCGGCTATTTCATCTGCCACTGTTTTGCTTTCAATATTTCCAGCTACATCTGTAGCTATACTGTAAAATTCATAATATCCTTCTCCATATTAGCCACA
>JAJRYN010000068.1 GCA_024275755.1 archaeon
ATATTAAAAAAGAGACGGAATATTCCAGTTGTGATAGCTAAAGAAAAGATAGCCATAAGAGTGCCCGATTGCGAGGCGGCTAGAAAATTAGCAAAAAATGTGCCAATAACTGCAACAAGTGCAAATTTGCATAAGGGGGAAAATCCTGTTACCATAGAAATAGCGAAAAAACAACTTGGCGAGAATGTAGCCATGTATATTGATATTGGAAAATTACCAGGTATTCCTTCAACAATAGTAGATGTGTCAGAAGGAAAAATAAAAATATTGAGAGAAGGGGCGATTAAGAAGGAGGAAATATATGGAAGAATATGAGAAATACAAGGAAGCAGGAAAAATTGCAAGAGATGCATTGCATATAGGAATGAAAAATATTAAGGAAGGCAGAGGCTATAAAGAAATTGCAGAGAAAATAGAAGCATATATACTGGATAGAGCCTCGCTTGCATTTCCTGTTAATATATCTGTTAATAGCACAGCAGCACATTATACGCCTTCAATGCATGATGAAAATGTTTTCAAAAAAGGAGATGTTGTAAAGCTGGATGTTGGTGCTCATGTTGATGGATATATTGGCGATACTGCAAAAACTGTAGAAGTAGGAACGAAAAATTACAGCAGATTGATAGAAGCAGCAGAAAAGGCGCTTGAGGAAGCAATAAAAATCATAAGGGATGGAGTTAGAATAGAAGAAATAGGAAAGAAAATAGAAGATAAAATAAAGGAATATGGATACAACCCAATAAGAAATTTGCATGGACACTCTCTGGAAAGATATAAACTTCATGCAGGAATTTCGATTCCAAACTATTGCTCAAAAAGCAAAAAGAGATTGAAAGAGGGACAAACTGTTGCTATTGAGCCTTTTGTTACCGATGGCGTTGGCATGGTTATAGATGGCGGCATAGGAAACATTTACAGAATAGAGAAAGATTCTCCTGTGCTCAAACAAATAAAAAACCGATTCAATGGCTTTCCATTTGCAGAAAGATGGCTTTACGACATATATGGCGAAAGCACCCCTCTAAAATTATCCTTTTTCCTTAAGAGGAGGATGGTGGCACCTTATTTTAAGCTTGTCGAAATGAAAGGGGGCATGGTGGCACAGGCAGAGCATACATTGTATATAACAGAAGATGGTTGTGAAGTTCTTACAGCATAATCATTCCAAAAATTTATTTATCTCGGCAACAATATCTTCTGCTTTTTCCATCTTAATATATTTTCTGAATCTTTTTGCCCTCTCATCCATAATGATGGCTATTCCTCTATCATCCTCTTTTCTTATAAGTCGCCCGATAGCCTGCATGATTTTTCTTACTGCCTGCGCTTCCATGGCATATTTCCATCCATTGCCGTATTTTTCATCATAATATTGCTGCAGAGCATATTGCTTGGCTGAGGGGGGTGGATATGGTATGCCAACTATGATAACTATTTCAAGCTCTTCAGAAGGAAAATCTATGCCTTCCGCTAGTCTTCCACCCATAACAGAAAAAAATACACCTCCTTTTTGCTTGAATTTCTGCAACTTTTCCATTATGCTTTTCTGCCTTTCCCCTCTGTTTTCAACATAACATTCTCTGTTAACTTTTAATTTTTTCAGAAAACGATTCATGATAATATATGAAGGGAATAGAACGAGAATATTCTTATCCACAGAATTACATATTTTTTCTATCTGCTCCTTTATTTTATCCAGCATTTCCTCCTCCATATAATATTTTGTTGTCACTCCTTCCACATAAAAAATTCTTCTGTTTTCCTCCGGAAAAGGGGAAGGAAATTTAGCCGTGACAGCATCTATTCCTATACTATTTCTGTATTCTTCCAATGGCTGCAAAGTTCCAGACATGTGAATGCTGCAATAAAAAGAATTTATAATGGATGAGGCAAGAGAGGCATCCAAGCAGTATGCTTCAATTTTTACATTGTCTTCTTCTCTTTCAACAATTCTGACCCATTTCTCATTTAATGAAAGCCAGTGAAGAAGAAAATTACCAACACTCCTTATAAAAGAGCGCGGCAGCAAATTTTTACTTTCCTTAATATCTGCAATTATATCGCCATAAGTAACCATTTTCTCCGCTATCTGCTGCAATATATTTTTATCTATGCCGTCTTCCATAAGAGAATTTTCAAACCTTTTTTCAGCTAGCAGAGCATCATTTGTTTCGGAAAATTCTATTTCCTCTTTCAATACCTCAAAAATTTCTTTGAGAGTTTGCAGCAAATTCACTATATCTTTATCTCTTACCCCATACTCATCTGCTTCATTGATTGCTGCGTTCAATGTTCTCAGGGAAAGAGAAAAGGAGAGTAGCTCGCGGCAAAAATCTGGCAGGTTATGTGCTTCGTCTATAATTAAAATCGTCTCATCAAATGGATGTGAATAAAGCATTGAAAATTTCTCCCTTAAAAATTCATCAAAAATGTAAATATATGGGGCTATAATAACATCTGCCTTTTTTGCAAGCATTTTGTTCATCTCATAAGCACATATCTTATATTTTCTGCCATATTCGACGAGTTCTTCAGCAGAAAC
>JAJRYN010000069.1 GCA_024275755.1 archaeon
TAAGAGAAAACATATAGAATTGGGGATAAATGCCATAAGGTGATGTGATGAAAATAGGAATTATAGGGGGAACAGGGTTTTACGAAATGAAGGGAGAAGAGATTGAACTGGAGAGCGATTATGGAAAAGTTACTGCGTTTTCTTTCGAAAAACATGGTAGGAAAATAATTTTCATTCCTCGGCATGGGAAAAAGCACAAGCCCGCTCATGCGGTGAATTATCATGCAAACATAGATGCATTGAAGAAAGCAGGTGCGGAAGCAATAATTGCAATCAATACTGTTGGCTCAATGAGGAAAAGCATGGAGGTGGGCTCTTTCTTTATTCCAGACGATTTTATTGATTTGACTGGCAGGAAAAGCACTTTTTATGATGAGGAGGCCATTCATGTTGATATGAGCATTCCCTTTTGTCCTGTTGTCAGAAAAATTTTGATAGAGGAGGCAAATAAAAAGGGCGTGGTGCATGAGGGTATTTATCTTGTGACAGAAGGGCCACGTTTGGAAACAAAGGCGGAGATAAACATGTTCAAAAAATTCGCTCATGTTGTAGGCATGACTCTATCACCAGAAGTTGTTCTTGCTAGAGAGGCAGGAATATGTTATGCATCCATATGTTTAATTTCAAATTATGCTGCTGGCATGCAAGAGAGACTTGATATTGAAGAGATTAAAAGGATATATAATGAGAGGAAGAGTGATATTCTGCATATAGTTGATGAGTGTATTAAAAGACTTCCAGAAAAAAGGGAGTGTGAATGCAAAAATGTTCCAGAAAGAGGAAAAATATAACATAGAAGAGATGGTAAAATTTGTTTATTCCATATACAAAGCAACTGGAGGAGAATATCCTCTGCTGGAATGGGTTGATGAAAAGCCCTCTATAAATGACTTCCAAAAGTTTAAAGAGATTTATGAACCGTTTTTGGAAAAGAGAATGAGAGAAGAGTTTGATGAACTGTATATATGGAGAGACAAAAAGATAATTGCGACTTTCGCCCTTGTCTATAACTTTGAAAATAAGAAAATAGAATGGATACCTCCTTCTTTGATCAATAATAAGATGGCTTTAATTGAATTCTTGATGGTTTCTCCTGAGCACTGGGGAAAAGGTTACGGAAAAGAAGCATTGCAATTTGCATTAAATAGGTTGAGAGAGATGGGCAGAGAGGCGTATGTAGCTACTTCAAGAAATATAAAAGCATATTCATTTTACAAAAAATTTGGTTTCAAAGATGTTTGCAGTTTCGGACAATTTACAATAATGAAGTATGATTGGGGCACTTCTGATTTATAGGTAATTCAAGTATTGAGGAGAAGTTTCTGCTGCCATCGTAATAAAAAATGTTTTTTATGTAGTTGTCTCTTCCATGCGTTAGTTTTAATGCCTCCTGTACCTGTATGGCGGCTATTATGCTTGTCGTATTTATATCTGCAGCAAGTTTTGGTTCAAAATATATAATGTCTTTACCTGTGCAGCTGAATCTCTTTTGCAGTATTTTTGCATGTGTTGTATTCATTCCGCACTCCAGACAACTTGTTTCCGGTGGCTTGATAACCTGAACCTTTCCTATCTGTCCGTGAGTGGCGCCATCTATATATGGAATTTTTCCAGCATAACAATTGGCATTAACATGGAGACGAGCCGCCACATTATCAACGCATCCTAGAACGAGATTATGAGAAGCAATGAAATTATCAGGCAGTTCTTCAATCCTTTTTACATGGTATTCAATTTTTACGTTCGGCTCAATTTTCTTCAGCTTCTCTGCTATTACTTCCGCCTTATATCTTCCATTTTCAGCATCTTCATCTGCAAAAAATATACATCTATTCAGATTTGATTTTACAATTATATCCATATCAACTATCGTTATATTCTTGTACCCTGATAAAATAAGGTTTTTACAAACTTCATTCCCCAAAGCCCCGGCGCCAACAACAAGCACCTTTTCTTTTTCAACCTTATTTATATCAAACCATTCAAATAATTTTAACCTGCTATATTTATCTTCGTCCAACTCCCCAGCTTTTATCTTCACAAAAATAAATAAATTATTGGTTTAAAAATGTGCAAGTCTTCTTATCCTCTCATCCCCTCCGATTTTCCTGATAAAATCTGCCACACTTTTTGGCACAAGATGTTCCCATTTTTTGCCTTCCGCTATCCTCTGCCTTATAACTTTTCCCTGATATTCCTTTCTATTATAGAGGGGTGTTTCCTTGACTTCATATCCTTCTCTTTCAAAAAGCTCTTTTATTAAAATGTTGTTTGAGATAACAAAATCAAAAGATGGAACCAGGTCAATGACATGTTTTGCATATACACCATATCTGTTTATATCTGGAACAGGAGCAATAAAAAACTTTTTTATTCTGAGTTCATCCATTGCGTTATAAATCATCTCATATCTTTCTCCAGCAGTAAAGGGGTTCTCAAATGAAAAAGAATCATAGGCAGAGCCTATTGCAAAAATTAATTCATATTTTTTTGAATTTTCTGCAAGCTTTGCATGTCCCTTGTGGAATGGCTGAAATCTTCCAATAATAAGTGCTCTCATGAGATTAATAGCAACAGGAAATAATTAATTTTTTCTATTTTAATTGAAAGAGGTGCTTTATGTTGTAATCATGAGTTTTACCAATCAAAGCATTAGTTTGAAAACTATGTATGTGATGATTATCATTATTGTTCCATGTCTTAAACCAGCTAGAGCTTTTCCTTCAGCAAGAGAGCCAGCGACTATTCCACTCCCTATTGCCTGAGATAGGGCAGTGCATATATAAATGAATCTGTAGTCTGCTAGTGTTAAGCCTGAGCCTCCCCCTATCAGCTGGCCTGCTCCTGCTGATGCCTCATAAAGTTTTGGCAGAAACATGGATGAAAGCGCTATGATGACGGAGAGGAAAACAAAGAAGGAAATGTAGATGATCATGAGATACATTTTCATTTCTGTTCTTCTTTCTGCCTGAAGTATTTTTATCTCTCTCACATTTTTGGCTGCAGCCTCTATTACATCTGCGATTTTTCCTCCTGCCTCTGAAGCTTTTACCACCATTGCTGTTGTTCTTTGAATCAATGGTGTTTTAATGTTTTCTCCAAACCTCTTTAATGCCTCGCTGAAAGGAAGTCCCCATGAAATTTGCACTGCCATCTTTTTAATTTCAGGGGTTAAATAACCGTAGTCTCCCTTTGCTGCCATCTCAACAGCTCTTGCCATGGTCATTCCAGCTTTCCTTGATTCAGCTAAATCTCTTAAAAATTCTGGGAATCTTTCTTCAATCAGATTCATTTTTCTGTATCTGGAATATTCATAAAAGCCAAAGGGGCCAATAGTAACCAGAATCGCAAAAATTGCAAAATCTATTGCATTGTCTTTTGAGAGATTGATGGGACCAATAGCATGTAATTTTCCGAGCTGAACCATAACAGCAAGTATTATGAACATGGCTGCAAATATTGCAGATATTGATAGAATTAAAATCCTGTAGAGTGTATCTAAATCATATTTCTCCTTTATCATGCCGGTTTTTTCTGGAAGTATAAAAATGATATAAAGTATAATGGAAATGAGCAAGCCGATGCTGATAAGAATCAGTGCATATCCCCATTGGAGTCTGCTCAGGGTGAGAGCGCCTGGAAATTTAATCACAGTGAGCAAATTAATAAAAATAAACAGTATTATGAGAGCTATTATTGTGACATAAAGCACATTTCTCCTCAGCATAACTTCTTCTTTGACAGCTTTTCCTCGTTCATACAATCCAGCAATTGATTCAATGGGGGCGGGCATCTCTCCGCCTGCCATCAGGGAAGCCATCCAAGAGATGAGGGCTATATTTAAAAGAAAAAGAGGATCAGCCATATTGCGGAGCAGGGGAGAGACATTTTCTGGAAGATGGTAACCAATATCCAGCTGGGAGCCAATAACTATGCCTGCAAAAATCAGAGCGAACAGGAAAAATATAGGATATGCTGCCGTTTTCTCAACAGATGGAATGGAAAAAACAGTATAAAGCATTAAAAGAAGAACTGCGCCCAAAAGAAAATTTATTAGAACTCGTGAGAGCCCCATACCCATGAATATTATAAATGAGTTGAGCATGGTTGTGAATACAAGGAGTATGAATGCTATCAATGAGGAAAAATAATATCTCCATTCTCTCTCTTTATATTCTTCTGATAAAAATGGGAGCATATCTTCCTTAATTTTTCTCTGTATCCATGAGAATATCAGGAATATTATAAGAGAGGAAGCAAATAAAATATTTGAAAGAGTGTACTCCTCCTTTATTCTAAAAATTATGGATAAGCTTATTGTGATAATGGAAAAAATGAAGGCGAACCATACCACCTTTTTCCCTATCATTTTACACCTCCGGAGACATTGATTGAATTACAATAGCAAATCCAAGATTTGCCAGAGGAAGCATAACAAAAGCGAGCAAATACATTATGAGGCCTGTGCTTTTTGAGCCGCCAAATAATGACATGACAGAGAACATTATAATGAGGAATAGAGGAGCGGCCACAACAACAGTAACATAGCTTTCTGCCAGTACACCAAGTGTTTCAAGAAATTCCTTCTGCTGTCTTCTATTTTCTCTCATGTATTCTTCCGCCTTTGCCAGGAAATATTTCTTTAAATCTCCTCCAGATGTAATTGTTGTTATTGCCCCTTGTAAAAATTCCTGGAATTTTACAGAAGGCGTTCTGTATGCGGCATTTCTCAAAGCAGTGATTATATCTATATTGAATATAGCTATATCTCTATAAATCCATGCCGCCTCTTTATGAACTTCTCCATAAACTGGCTGCTCCGCCAGATTTTTAAAAATTTCAGCAGGGGTTATGCCTGCTGTGGACATGGCGGCAATGAAATTTAAAGCATATGGTAATTTCGTATCAATGTCTTTTTTTCTTCTGTTGGCTCTGCTCTCTGGAATCATCATTGTTATGAAATATGCGAGAGCACCAAAAAGAATGGGAGATGGAATAATTATTGCAAGGAGTTTAAGAGGCAGAGAAACAAAAGAAGGAAGAACAAACAGATAAAGTATAATCAAAACAATACCTGCAATAGCGCCAAGTATTCCATTCATCCATGCAAAAGCTATATATGCCTCAGGCCTCACTTCCATGAAAGCTTTTTCTATTGCTCTCTTGATATATTCAATTTGCGTTGATTTGGCAGCTTTTTTCCCAAATATTTTATAACACAGGCTTTGGTATTTTGTCAGCATGTTCTCTTTCTCTCCTTTCCTCCTTTATCCTTTCCATAATTTTGTCAGGATCTTTATAATATGCAGCAATAACATTACCTACATCAACATAATGCTTTATTCCTTTTTCAACCATCCATTTTATTACTTCCACTCTTCTGTTAAATTCTTCGTTTAGCTCTCTATCTGTCCAGTTTCTTTGCTCGGCTATCCTATCCATGACGTGGCCCTTGCCGTAATAATCGAAAGTATCTTTTCTTGGATTCCATTTAAAGACTTCGTTGGTTAAAATATCTTCAGTTGTTGGATCTATTCCCACAACTTCCACCACTTCCTTTACTCTCCTGACCCTTTTTCTTCCTATTCTCATTAAACCCTGTATAGCCACAATATCCAGAGCCTGAAGCTGAATACGGGGAATATTAATTGGCTCTCCTTCGAGTCTGTGAACTACAGAGAATATGGAGTCAGCGTGCATAGTGGAATATACTGTGTGGCCTGTTGCCATCGCCTGGAATAAAACAACTGCTTCCTCGCCTCTAATTTCTCCCACTATTATATATTCCGGCCTCTGTCTCAATGCAGACTTAAGCAAATCGAACATTCCGACTTTGCTTTCCGATGTTTCTCCAGATGTTTCTCTTGTTACCGAAGCAATCCAGTTGGGATGAGGTAGATTAATTTCTCTTGTATCCTCTATGGATACAATTTTCATCTGAGGAGGGATAAAAAGGCTGAGAGCATTCAAAGTGGTGGTTTTACCAGATGCTGTTCCTCCTGCTATAATAGCAGATGCACCATGTTCAATTGCCATCCAGAAATATGCTGCCATTTCAGGCGAAATGGTGTTGAATTCCACCAGATGAGTCGGAGTAAAGGGTTCTTCTCTGAATCTTCTTATGGTGAAATTTGATCCCATTGCAGAAACTTCTCTTGCCAAACATGCTTGCAATCTCGAGCCATCCGGCATTGTTGCATCAAGCAAAGGGCGAGCTATTGAAATATGCCTCCCACACTTCTGGGCAAGCTGGATAACGAAAGAATCGAGCTCGTTATCTGTCTGAAAAACAATATTCGTTTTTATTGATTCATAATTGCGGTGATATATGAAAATTGGCACGCCTGCAGCATCGCATGATATATCCTCAATCATGGGGTCACGCATCAGCACATCTATTTTTCCATAACCTAGAAAATCCCTGATAACATAATACATGATTTTTTCTTTTGTTACATCGTCCATGCTTATTGAATAATCTCTTATGATGCGGTCAACATTTTTTCTCAGATATTCTTTTGCTTCATCTTCGCTGAATTCTGTCAGTTCTATATCCATTGTTTTAAGCAGCGTTTCCTTTATGAATTCCAGCAATTTTCTTTCTTCTGCATTCAATTTTGGCTCTAGTACTTCATATATGTATTCATGGTTTTTATTGTCGTATAAAATTCTAACAAATGCAAATGGCTTTATTATGGGATGAACCTCAACGACTTCAATATAGTCCTCTTTTGGAGGTGATAAGTCCACAATTTCCTTATAATCTCCAAATAGTGTATCTATATCCTCTCCTCTTTTTATTCTGGCTATGCTTTCCTTGGCCCTCATTCTTTCTTCCATTTCCTGTATATTCCTGAGTTCTTCTATTATTTTCTTTCTGGCAGCAAGCAGTTCATTTAATCTGTATTTACTAAAAAGTAAGCCCGCCTTTTTTTTCTCCTCTTTTTCCTCCTCTTTGAATATCTTCTTCATTTCAAATATTAAACTTTTGTCCTATATATAGATTTATACTTTTTCAGGAGAAGGAATTTATGTAACATTTTCTATCTTGCATTTGATTTTATCAATGAAAGCAACCATTCATTTTTCTATCCACTCCAAACAAAAAAGCCATAAATAGATGTTTCATGTCATATTATGAAACTCTACGATATAATAAGTAGAATGGAAAGAGAAATGGAAGAATTAAGGAAAGCAATAGGGCTTTCGATGATGAGGCGGAGGCCAGCATGCGATATAATTGATGAGGACGATAAAATAATACTGTTTGTCGACTTACCTGGCTTTTCCAAGAACGATATAGATGTTGAGATAGGCGAAAATTATGTGAAGATAAGGGCGGAGGAGAAAAAGGAGGAGAAGAGAAGATATCTCGTAAAGGAAAGAATGAGGAGCTTTTACAGATATATCGAATTGCCAGCAAGCATAAAAGAAAACGAGGCTAAAGCAAAATTCAGAAACGGTGTGCTTGAAATAATTCTGCCCAAGAAGGAAGGAAAGAAGGGCAAAAAATAAAAATAGAATGATTGTTGCAATTTCGCCTGGAAAAGTAATTTTGCTTGGAGAGCATGGAGTAGTTTATGGAAAACCATGCCTCTCTATGGCAATTTCATTGAAAGTTGCTGTGAATATTGAGAAAAACAAGGAGTTTACAGTTAACAGCCTGCCATTGGATGAGAGAAGGCATGTTTATATAAAAAAGGCTATAGACAAAATCTGGGATAAGGAGCCAATTTCAATAACCACCTTTTCTCAAATTCCTTCAGCCAGTGGCCTAGGCTCTTCAGCTGCTATAACTACAGCTTGCGTTGCTGCACTGCTTGCCATTAAGGGAAAATTTAATCTGGAGGATGTGGCAAAAACAAGTTTTGAGGTGGAGTATGAAGTGCAGGGAGGAGCAAGCCCAAATGATACATCCGTGTGCACATATGGGAATGCCATACTTACATGGGAGAAAAAAATGCCTGGCTATTTATGGGCTACAGCAAAAGATGGGAGGGAATGGTTTGTTTATCCGGTGAAAGTGCATGACATGAAGGTTGTCATAGGGCATACCGGCATAAAGTCAAAAACACCTCTGCTAATAAAAAAAATAAGAAGATTCGTTGAATATTCTTCCTTTGGCAGAGAACTTATAAATGAGATGGAAAATCTAGTCATAGAGGGAAAAAAAGCATTGGAAAACAGAGATTTTGTAAAACTTGGCAGCATAATGAACGAAAATCACAAAATTCTGCACACTTTGGGAGCAAGCTCAAAAGAAATCGAAAAATTAAGACTTGCTGCATTGAAGGCGGGAGCATATGGAGCAAAACTCACAGGGGCAGGAGGGGGAGGCAGCATAATAGCAATAGGCGACAATCCAGAAAAAATTGCAGAGGCAATAGAGAAAAAGAAAGGGAAGGCATACATTGTTTCCACGGCAAAAGAGGGGGTTAAGATACTGAAATAACTTTTATATCCTCTTCCCTATTCCAGACACATGAAGAAGGATTTAATATCTATGCTTGATGTTAAAAATGATTTGGAAAAAATAATTGATGATGCCATTGAAATGAAAAAGGGAAATTATGAACAACTCATGAAGGGCAGAACAATGGCAATGATTTTTGAAAAATCAAGCACAAGGACGAGAGTATCTTTTGAGGTTGCAATGGAGAAGCTGGGAGGGCATGCAATATTCCTTAGCAAAAATGATATCCAGCTTGGAAGAGGAGAAACAATAGAAGATACTGCAAAAGTGCTGAGCAGATATGTTGATGTAATTATGTACAGAGCTTACAGCCATGAAAATATGAAGGAGCTGGCAAAACATGCTACTGTGCCCGTTATCAATGGCTTGGATGATGAGGAGCATCCCTGCCAGGTATTGGCAGATTTCATGACAATAAAGGAAAAGAAGGGAAGGCTTGAAGGATTAAAACTTGTTTACTTTGGGGATGGAGATAATAACATGGCTCATTCTTTGCTGCTTGGGTGTGCTATAGCAAAAATGAAGATTAAAATCGTCGCCCCACGTCGTTTCTGGCCCAAGGAATATTATGTAGAAATGGCGAAAAAGCTTGGAGGAGAGGTTGAGATAGAAGAGATGAGTGAAGATGCCGCTAGAGATGCGGATGTTGTTGTAACAGACACATGGGTTTCAATGGGTGATGAGGCAGAGAAGGAAGAAAGGCTACGTATATTCAAAGGATATACAGTGGATAGCAATGTAATGGCAAAGGCGAAACCAGATGCAATTTTCATGCATTGTTTGCCAGCATATTATGGCTATGAAGTAACTAAAGAAGTTGCCCATGGCAGCCAATCAGTAATATTCGATGAGGCTGAAAATCGGCTATGGGCTCAGATGGCAGTGCTGAAATGGTTGTTTGAATAATTAAATAAAAAACTTAAATCAAACTTAAATCCTCTACCTCCACATTTTCTACTTTTTCGACACCTCTTATTTTCTCAATGAGTTCATCTGGACTCTGATCAGGCATTATTATCTGCAGTAGCAATGCCTTGAGCCCGAAGGCAATCGGTTTTATTTCAGCATTTACAAGTTGAGCGTATTCTGGCAGCACCTTTGTTACATTATTCTTAAATTCTTCCATATCTATGCCCGCCTCATTGGGCATTACCCTTATTTTTATCGCAACTTTTCCCATTTTATCACGGCCCCTCAAATCCACATTCTGGACATTTATATTCTGCTGCCTGACTCCTGCAAATATTGCAGCGTTTTATTATATAACCACATTCTGGACATGGAAACTGAACACAGCCTTCCTCGGCCAATCCTCTTCCGCAAGTAATGCATCTTCCTTCAATCATTGCTAAGGTATGGAGAAGCTATATTTTAAATTTTTGAGAAGGTTAGTTTTGGATGATGCAATCTATTCGTTTTTGGCAATCCCGAAAATTTAGCTAACTTTTTAAATGTCACAACCATTAATTTTATGCTGATAATAGTGGGAGCAGTAATTCTGCTTGTAATATTGATTTTTCTAATGTATATTGTAGCAATATATAACAAATTCAAAAGGCTGAAAAATGCAGCAGATGCCACACTTGGGCAAATAAAAGTTGCTTTAAAGAAAAGACTCGACATGATATCAGAACTTGTTGATAGTGTAAAAAGCTATGCCAAATTTGAGAAAGAAACTCTGCAGAAAATAACAGAAATGAGGAGTAGTGTTATGAAAGGGGATACAGATAAGATAAAGGAGATTGACATGGAAACAAGGAGGATACTCGGTGACATACGGGTGGCAGTAGAAAATTATCCAGAATTAAAAACATCTGAAACAGTCAAAAAGCTGATGGATGCAATAAGCAGCATAGAGGATGAAATAGCAAGACACCGCTATACATACAACAACATTGTTCAGGAATACAACACAA
Organism: archaeon; assembly: GCA_024275755.1. Classification (GTDB taxonomy): domain Archaea; phylum Thermoplasmatota; class E2; order UBA202; family JdFR-43; genus JdFR-43. Next base: position 10,390 of record JAJRYN010000069.1, read on the forward strand.
TGACGGATGTTATACCATCAAGTATGATAGCATCAATGTTTGCTTTTACCAAAATGGCTTATCTTGAATTTGAGGAGGTTGAAAAGCCATCTGTAGGGTGGAGCGTGTGAAAGAAGGATGGCATTTAGTTATCCTATCTATTGCGACAATTTTAATAGCAGCAGGTGGCCACTATTTAATCAATTATTATAAATATGGAGGAAACCTCTATGTGGAAAATTATGAGGTATATTTTTCTCCAGATGGTAATCTAACAGAAAAATATGATTATATTGTGAATGGCAATTACAGATATTTATATAGGATATGGAATGCACCCCTGCTTTATAATGAAGATTTTGGCGAGCCATTCATAAAAGTGTTGAAAATAAATGGGCCTTGCATACCATATGTTAAGGATTATTATGGAAATGTGTATGCAGCAGAATATCAGAGTATGATACAGAGTGAGGCATATTTAAATGAGGTGGGATGTTTTTGCCCAGAAGGCTATGAAAAGGGAGAGCATATGATAGAGTTTGAATATGTTATATATCCTCCAGTAGAATACGATAATGAATTTTACCATGTCAATCTAAAATTTGCTGATAAACATATTCCCTACAGAAATATTGCCATTTTTATAGACAATTCTTCTGGCAATATTGTTAAAATATATACTCATCCTCCTCTCAGCATTAAAAAATATGAAGATAAATATCTCGTAGAAGGAAATAGCCAGAGAAACGGGCTAATTGAAGTGGAATTGCTGTTGAATTCGGCCAATCCAAAATTTGTCCATTATGTCGAAAATGTAAAAGAAAAGACTATCGATGCCAATGAGGCATATTATTTGAAATATAAAGTGGCATATTATGCAGCAAATGCAATAAAAGCGGCTGTTCTTTTCTTCCCTCTTATAATGCTTGTCGTTTATTATGTCAATGGCAGAGAAAGAAAATTTGTTGTGCCAAAATATCTGAGTTTCGTCCCCAAAAAAAGGAAACCATGGCTTGTGAATTTGGTTTTCAAAAAAGATGCAATGGATTTTGACATGGATGGTTTTTATGCGACGCTGCTTGATTTGCAGAAGCGAGGAATAATAGAGATAGAAACACATGACAAAGAAGTGAGGATAAAATTTAGGGATTATAATTTTGATGAACTGGATGAATATGAAAAGAAAGTCATACTCTTCCTAAAAAAATATTCTTCGGACGGAATTTTCTCAACAGAAATTGTTAAAGATAGAATTAAGGCATATGAAGGAGATGTCTACGCATTATCAAAAATAAAAAACGATTTTGATGAAATTGTCAATGTTAGGGATGGCAGCAGCTTTATAATAAATGGCAGGAAAATAATACTCAAATTTTTTGCAATCTCATTGTTAATATTTTTCGTTTCTGGAATGGCGTATGCTATAGGCTATAAAACATATCCCATATTACTTGATGCTCTTCTTTATTCCATTCTGTTGCCAATTCAGTTTTTACTTACTGTTATAGCCCCCTCGACCCTCTTTGGCAGATGGAAAAAGGATTATTATAAAGAAAAGATGGAATGGGATGCTTTTAAAAACTTCCTGCTTGATATGGCTCATCTCGAAAAATATGAAGCAGAGGACATAGCAATATGGAAGGAATGGCTTATCTATGCCACAACGCTAGGCATAGGCAAGAAAGTTGCCAAACAGTTCAAAAAATTAAAAATAGACATTCCAGAGGCAGATACGGTTCCATATCTCTATGTTGCATTCATTGCTACTCAACACACACTTTCCAGAACCTATTCAGCCAGCACAAGCAGTGGAGGCATTGGCGGCGGAGGGTTTGGGGCAGGTGGTGGTTTTGGTGGAGGCGGAGCAGGAGGGAGATAGCTATATGAGCTTCTTTAACTCACCTATTTTCGAGAAATGCAGCAACTCGTCATGACTTATGGCATATATCTCAAAATCGTCCACATTTTCTTCTTTTAAGATGGGAGAAAGATATGAGGAGGCATCAGAAACAACATCTGTCCCTGTGGCAAGAGGACTTAAAGCAGGGAGAACAATGATTTCTTTACTTGCCATGAAACACGGTATTTTTACTGAAGCGCCTATAGCATCTCTTAAAGCAAGTGAAGGATGTTCATGAGCAATGATTAATGTTTTACCCTCTCTTTCCACTTTTTTATGCCCATGCACAATTTTTATTCCTTCCGTTTCATATTCTTCAACAACTGGAATATTTAATTTGGATGCTATTGTTTTCAGAAAATTATCATGATTTCCTCTTATAAGCAGAACATCTGTTTCGTCTGCAAGATAACTCAATATTTCATTTGCTTCTCTCCATTCCTGGCGGAGATTTTTTCCAAATTCATGTTTAAAATCGCCATTTATTATGAGTTTGGCTGGCTTATAAATTTCAATGATTTTGCCAAGTCTCTCAATAAGGACTTCCTTCTGATATTTTGGTACCATAACGCCTTCTCTTTGCAAAACTCCTTCATAACCGATATGCAAATCAGCAACAATTGCTATTTTTTTGCTCGGAATAAAAGCAGCATAATATGCAGTTATTTTTATCTCTCCAATTCTCATCTCACGCATTTTATCATTTCCATAACTTCTCTATGCATTTCCTTAATCATTTCTTTTCTGTCTTCCATTAAAACAACGTCTGAGGATCCTATGGCGACGATGTTAAATGAAAATGGTGATGGCACCGGAAGTTCAACAATATCAACTTTTATTTTTCCTTCTTCTACCTTTCTAACAAATTTTTCGGCATTTTCAATATCCATTGAATCTTCCATTATCTCTCTGTAAGTTTCTTTCAGGGCAGGGAATTCTGGATCTATTTCGTTTACAACTTTAAATAAAATCGTTGCATTTCTCTGCTGTTTTTCTACACTCATCTCATGGCCGAGGTAATTCCTCAAAATGAGTAAGCTTCTTGCCGCCACATGTCTGAATCTTCTTTTCAGTATTTCAGTATTCTTAAGAGCATTTTTCAAATCCTGCCTCATATTTCCAGAGGAAAACAATGAAATTATGTCTTGCTTATCCAATTTCCTTTTCCATTCTGGATATATTATGGCAAAGCCATTATCTGTAATGGCTATTCTTACATTAAAGCCATATCTCTTTGTTATTCTGTAAGCAAATATTCTTGATAAAGCTTCATTTGCTTTTCTTCCCACAAGAGTATGAAATATTATGTGTCTGTATCCTTCTCTCTCAAAAATTTCAACAACAATCTTTTTATGAGTTGGAACAGAAAAATGCATCTGCTCCAAAAAATAATTTTCTATTGCTCTTGCGGTTTTTTCATCAATATCATAATTCTTCATGAGATATTCCACCACATCTTTTCCTTTTTCCAGCATTTCTTTCATTTTAGCTCTGAATTTGCTTATTTCCATTGCCAGATCAAAGCTCAATGGCAATTGTTCAGAAAACCAGGAGGGTATGGTGGGTGTAGAATCAGGCCGCGGGACAACATATATTTTCATTCCTTTTGATCTAACAAATTCATATGTATTGCCTGCGAGAACAAAAATATCCCCCTTTTTGAGACGTTCGGCAAATGGCTCCTCGACTTTACCAACAAATTTTCTGTCAGTGGTATAAACTTTTATTGCCACCTCATCTGGAATTGTACCTGTATTGAGATAATAAATGGGACGAACCATTTTGCCACGTCTTCCAAAAATTTCATCTTTTTCATCAAACCAGATTTTTCCATATACTTTTCTATCTTCAAGCTCCTCATATTCTCCTGCTAGATAATGCAGGAGTTTAAGCAATTCTCTTTTTGGCAGATTTTTATACGGATAGGCCCTTCTTATTAAATCCAGCGCTTCATCAACCCTCCATTTTTTCTCTATTGCCATACCAACAATATGCTGGGCCAGCACATCTAGGGCATTTTTTGGTATTTTAACCTTGTCAAGTTTTCCTTCCTTCGCCTTTTTGGCCAGGACAACGCATTCAATCAAATCGTCCCTATCTAAAACAACTATTCTTCCCTTCGATATTTCGTGCAAGAAATGACCACTTCTTCCAATCCTCTGCAAAGCCCTTGTAATACTTTTTGGAGAGCCAAGCAGAATAACCAAATCAATATAGCCAATGTCTATACCAAGCTCTAAGCTTGTTGATGAAACCACGCATTTTAAATCTCCGCTTTTCAATCTTTCCTCCACACTCAGTCTAACATCTCTTGACAATGAACCATGATGCGCCTCTATTTTGCCCTCCGAATCAGGAAATCTGCTTTTTAAATGGAAAACAACCCTTTCTGTTGCGCTTCTTGTATTTGTAAATATAAGTGTGGTTCTGTGCTGCTTGATTAATTTGTATAGCAAGTTATATAGCTCATTTGAAAGCTCATTTGCTGGAGTGTAAATTAAATCATCAACAGGCGAAACAACTTTCAAATCCATTTTTTTAATGAAGCTCACATCAACTATCAGGCAATCTCTTCCATTGCCAACCAGAAATTTTGCAATCTCCTTCATTGGATGGATTGTAGCTGATAGTCCTATTCTGATTGGCTCTTTTTCCATATTATAAATTAGTCTCTCCAATGACAAAGATAGATGTAATCCACGTTTATTATCAGCCATTGCATGAATTTCATCAACTATAACCCATTTCACTTCTCTCAGCTTTTTAGAAAATTTGGGGGCGTTGAGAATTATTGCCAAACTTTCTGGAGTGGTTATCAAAATGTGAGGGGTTTTTCTTATCTGTCGTTGCCTTTCCTGTTGACTTGTATCGCCCGTCCTTACCGCCACTCTTATCTTTTCTTTAATATCAAATTTGCTGTATATCTCCTTTAATGGCTCTTTAAGATTTCTCTCTATATCATTGTTCAAAGCTTTTAAAGGTGAGACATACAGAACATAAATTTTATCTTCAAGCTTTCCCTTTTTTGCCAGCAGAAGCAACTCATTGATGGCAGCCAGAAATGCGGCAAATGTTTTCCCAGAACCTGTTGGTGATGAAATTAAAATGTTGTTGCCATTGTGTATTTCCATTACCGCATATCTTTGTGGAGGGGTAAAGTTTCCAAACTTCTCTTTAAACCATTGTCTAATCTCAGGCACCAATATGCTGTATATTTCTTCATCGCTGTATTCTCTGCTGGCAATTTTTATCATCAATTTTTAGCAGGGCATGAAATAAAAGCTTTTTGTTAGAGAATTGGTGCTGTTAACTTTAGCATTGCAGCACCTCCTACAATGCTACTATAAATCTTTCGTATTCATTTTCTATTTTTATTTTCCTGCTATGGAAAACAGGAGAATTATTTGATAAACTCAAATGACTCCGTATCCAGTTGTAATAGAAAATGTAAAGAGATAACCACAA
>JAJRYN010000070.1 GCA_024275755.1 archaeon
ATAAAGTCGCAAATGTCAAAATTTACAGGAATATCAGATTTAAGGAGAAGAACGTAATAGAAAACATCCTCAAAAAGGAAGGAATTTATGAAAATTATTCGAGGCTTGACATGATAAAACTTTCTGAAGATTTTAAAAATAATTTGCTTCCAAAGCATGTAAGAGAAAAGTTAAAGGAATTTGCAGAAGAAATAGAAAATATAAGAGTTTATCTGAAAAATCTAGAGAGAGAAGAATGATTCTAAGGTTTTGTATCTTCTTCTATTAAACGGTTAATTACATATTCCGCTAAATCCCCCGAGTATTCTCCAGTTCTTCTTATACTTTCTTCGATATATCCGAGATAAATAGCTGTGGCACTTTCCTGCTGCAATGCAGCATTGCTTATCTTAGTGCAAGCGTTAATTAATTCTTTTATCCTCTCTATGCTTTCATTTGCTTTCTCCAGACTTTTATCAAAAAAAGATTGTATGCTACTCTTGAATATCCCTGTAGCCATTTTTTCTGTTTCAACGATTATTTCTGTGATTTCTTCATCCATGGTTTTCAGCACTTTCATGCTGTATTTTGCTATCCTGACCGCATGATCGCCTATTCTCTCGAGTATTTTGCTCATGATGGAATAGTTGGCTGTTTCGTCCTCGAAACTCTTGGATAAAATATTATATTGTCTTGAAATGAGCCAGTGCATTCTATCAATATCATCATCTCTCGCAATTACATCTGAAAACAGTTTCTCATCTTTATTTCTCAAAGCCAAGATATTGTCTTCATGCATCGAATCTATAATCGAAACAATTCTTCTTATTGCTTTTTCAAATGGCAACTCAGACGGATTAAGAAAATCCTTTATTACTATGGTATCTTTTGTTTCTTCTATGATTTCCAAGCCGATTGCAGTTTTCGTGAAATATCTTGTTGCGCTTCTCACAGAAGGTTTTATTCTCTCCCTCGATTTTACAACAATAATGTTATATCCCATAATATAGGCACCTAGCAACAAACGAAATATGTAATTTTCATTCTCGATTCCATTTATATCAAATTCCTTCCTTCTTTTTTCATATTCCTTTGATATTTTGGGCATAATAATTAGAGAACCATCTCTTTTTACAATAATACCCACTTTATCGTTCTTTTTTATTCCTTGTTTTTTAGCCCATGCTTTTGGCAGAGAGACAATAAAGGATGCTCCTCCTGTTACCTGCACCTTTCTTATTTCCATAAGAGTAAAATAAATATTCATATATAAATTTATATATCCATATATATTTTATGTCGAAAAAATATATATTAACATCGTTTTTCCTTACCGATGAAGAAAATGAAGAGAAATGGCATAATATTGGCAAGCTTGCTTTTAGCAAGTTTATTGACAGGATGCATTGAAGGCGGAATTCTTACAATAAGAACAACAGGTGCAACTTTCCCACAATATCAGATGCAAAAATGGATTGATATATATCATCAAATCCATCCCAACATAAGAATTGAATATGAAGGCGGAGGCTCTGGACATGGGCAAGAGGCTTTTCTCAAAGGACTTACACATATAGGAAGAACTGATCCCCCAGTAAAGGAAGATACATGGAATAAATTTTTAGATACTGGAGACCAGCCACTGCAATTTCCAATAATTGTCGGAGCTGTTGTTATAGCATTCAATTTGCAGGGGGTTAATGAATTAAAAATAAGTAGGAAAGTGCTGGTTGATATTTTCATGGGAAATATAGAATACTGGGATGATGAAGCAATAAAGCAGCTCAATCCAGATATAAATCTACCCCACGAAAAAATAAAGGTTGTTCATAGAAGCGATTCAAGTGGTACCACCTCAATATTTACAACATACCTTAGCTTAATAAGTGATGACTGGGCTAATGAGGTGGGAGCTGGTAAAACTGTTGAGTGGCCTGTTGATAAGATGGGTAGAGGACTAGCAGGAAAGGGAAATCCAGGGGTTGTTGCAATTTTAAAGCAAACTGAGGGAAGTATATGTTATACTGAGTTATCTTTTGCCATTGAAGAAAATCTGGCGGTTGCATCCCTAGAAAACAAAAATGGAAAATTTGTTAAGCCAACAACAGAAACAATACAAACTGCTGTAAGCCAAGTTTCTGCCTACATTCCTAATTCTACAGAAGGATATAAAGAAAACATAGAGCAACTTCTTGATGCCCCCGGAGACAATGCATACCCAATTGTAGCATTTACCCATTTCCTTATATGGCAAAATAAAAATGGAAAACACTACTCGCCAGAGGAGGCAAAGGCAGTAAAAGAATTTCTCACATGGATATTAACGGAAGGACAAAAAGAAGAAAATTTGGCCCCAGGATATATTGCTTTACCATCAGAAGTAGCACAGATAGGATTGAACGCAATAGAAATGATACAGAGTTAAATATGTCAGTGCTTCAAAAAATTAAGAGGATAGATGGCTTCAAAATAATAACATCTCCTGCAGTAATGTTTGTATTCCTGTTGTTTGCATGGATGCTTATAGTTTATTTCTACAATGCATTGCCTGCCTTCGTGCGGGAAGGATTGGCAACTTATTTCAAAAATGTTTGGCAAGCTACGGAAGAAGCGAGTAAAGAGCATTACGGATTGCTGGCAGCGATATGGGGCACTGTATACACATCAATAATAGCAATCCTTGTTGCTTTGCCTCTCTCCATTGCATATTCTGTTTTTGTTATTGATTATGCCCCCAAAAAAATAAAGAATGCTCTCATAGTGCTCTCAGATGTAATGGCTGGATTGCCAACTATAATATATGGAATATGGGGTGTTTTTGTTTTAGTTCCTCTCCTGCAAAAGTATGTTATGTTTCCTTTGCATAAACATCTTTCATTTATTCCCATTTTCTCTTCTCCTCCTATAACTGGATATAGCTACTTTTCAGCAGGTATTTTGCTGGGAATAATGGTAACTCCTTTTGCATCTGCAATAATGAGGGAGGCATATCAAATGATTCCATTTACATATAGAGAGGCAGCTATAGCTTCAGGAATGACAAGATATGAAGCAACAAAAACTCTGCTTGGCTATATAAAGCCTGCAATATTTTCTGGCATGATTCTAGCTTTTGGAAGAGCTGTCGGGGAAACGGTGGCAGTTAGCTTGGTTATAGGAAATACATTTAATCTTAGCATCGGCTTATTTTCTCCTGGCTATACAATTTCATCCCTAATAGCAAATCAGTTTGGAAATGCCTTTATATACGAACATATGCTTCCTGCATTGTATGCGGCAGGCTTAGCTTTATTCATTATTGGGCTTGCGGTAAATATTGCTGGGCTTTACTTGTTTAGAAAATGGGAGAAAAATGTCAGGATATAGGATTAGGAAGGGAAAGGAAATCGCATTTTTTCTTGCCATCGCAATTCTAACATTAATTACAATCCTGCCCTTATTTCATATCATAGCCACTGTTTTCATAAATGGCTTGCCGTCTGTGGCAGAAAAGGGCTTTACTTTCCTGACTGGGACGCTTAGCGAAGGTGGCATAGGTCCGGCTATCATAGGCACATTTGTTTTAATGTTTTTATCCTCCTTGATAGGCTTACCAATAGCATTGCTCGTTGGCATTTACGCCTATGAATATCCTGATAGCCTAATAGGCAAGTGGACTAAAACATTACTTCAAATAATGCTTGAATTTCCAACTATACTGGTTGGAGTTTTTGTTATGAATATAATAGCCATACCAATGGGAAGCTATTCCGCCTTTGCTGGAGCTTTTGCCTTGGCAATAATTTTAATGCCATATGTTGCAGTCTATACTCATGAGGCAATGAGGCAGATACCCTTTACATATCGTGAGGCCTCTTTTGGACTGGGGCTAACAAGAATTAAAGTAATATTCAGACTGCTTGTCCCTCTTTCCAAAAGAGGGGTTTTAACTGGTGTACTTATTGGTATGGCAAAAGTTGCTGGAGAAACTGCCCCTTTACTTTTTACTGCAGGAGGGTTATATCAGAGCTATTCTATTGGCATATTCAAGCCGGTGGGAGCAATACCCTTGCTTATCTATACCCTTGTGCAAAGTCCAAGTAAAGTAGATCATGCAACGGCATGGGGGGCTTCCTTGGTTCTGCTTTTAATTTTCCTGCTGGTTTTCATACCAGTGAGAATGAGTTTGAAGGAGGTTAAACTATGAGTGACTTCGCAATTGAGACAAAAAAATTGAGAATTTATTATGGCGAAAATGAAATTATTAAAGGGATAGATTTGAAGGTGCCAAAAAATGTTGTATTTGCTTTGATGGGACCAAGTGGATGCGGAAAATCTACATTGTTGAGGGCTTTTAACAGGCTACTGGAATTAAATAAAGAGGCGAGGGTAGAAGGAGAAGTTTTAATCCTCGGAAAAAATGTGTATGGCAATGGTGTAAACCCAATTGATGTAAGGAAGCAAGTAGGCATGGTTTTTCAGTATCCAAATCCGTTCCCTCATTTGAGTATATACGATAATGTTGCGATAGGACTTAAGCTAAATCATCTTGTAAAAAGTAAGGAAGAGTTAGATGAACGTGTAAAATGGGCTCTCGAAAAAGCTTTTTTGTGGGATGAGGTAAAAGGCAGGCTCGATGATTATCCAGCGAGTTTGAGCGGAGGGCAAAAGCAAAGACTTGTTATAGCAAGAGCTTTGGCGTTGAAACCTAAAATATTACTTATGGATGAGCCAACAGCAAATGTTGACCCCATAGGAACAAGAAAAATTGAAGAATTGCTGTTTGAATTAAAAAGAGAGTACACGATTGTTCTCGTAACCCATGAGCCCATGCAAGCAGCTAGGGTAAGTGATTATGTTGGCTTCCTTTATCTCGGCAAACTAGTTGAGGTTGGTTTAACTAGAGAGATATTTGAGAAGCCAAAGCACGAACTAACAGAAAAATATGTAACTGGAGTGTTGGTATAGGTGATAATATGACTGACAGGTTGCATGAGGAATTGAAAAAGGTAAAAAAGAAAGTAATAAAAATGGGAAGTCTTGCAAAGGAGATGCTATATAAATCTGTAGAAGCATTAAAAAATCAGGATGTCAAACTAGCAGATGAGGTTGTCTCGAAAAAAAGCGAACTGGCAGAAATGGATGAAAAAATAGAGGAGGAAGCTCTGCAACTCATAGCATTATATCAGCCAATGGCAAAGGATATGCGCACAATAGCATGCATCCTAAAAATGATTACCTATCTAACTAGAATAGGGAGATATGGCAAAGATATTGCAAATGTTGCCAAAGAGTTGGCTGATAAGCCACACATCGCAAAGCTTGTTGAAATTCCCTATATGACAGAGTTAGTATGCAAAATGATAGATGATGCTCTGAAAGCTTTTGAAATGGAGAATATTTCATTACTTGAGGATTTTTCTGAAAGAGATGATACCATCGATGCTTTACGCTATTCAATTTTCAGAGAATGCATAACATATATGATGGAAAATCCCGCAAATATAAAGAGATGTGCGCACTATGCAATGATTGCCCGTTATCTGGAAAGATGTGCAGATCATGCCTGCAAAATGGCAGAAAAGATATATTATATGGTAACAGGAGAGAGAAAAGAGATAAAATAGGGTTGCACCAAAATATTATAAATGAAAAAATAATAATGAAAACATGAGAATGGAGAGAATTTTATCTGTTGTACTTGTTGCTTTATTAGTGATAGGAACTGTAGGAGCTTTTCCAGAAGATGATGCTTATACGAAAAAGATAAAAGTGGAAATACCCACAATTTCTATTGAAAGGCAGAATGAATATCTTACCATTGAGATGGATGGCACATCCTACTATTATTCGCCTGGTAAACCAATTTTACCGAAAATAGATAAAGTTGTTGAATTGCCATTTGGAGTGATAGTGAAGAATGTTAATGTAATAATAAAGAGCATAGAGGAGAGAAGAATAGATGGAAAGATAGAACCATCATTTGGTCCATTGCCTATAATGCCTCATAGAGTAAAGGCGAGGTTCCCAAAATTGGATATGAGTATATATAAAAGTAAAGAATTTTTCCCGGCAAATTGGTATAGTTACAGGGTTGGATGCGGTTTAAATGCTGATGGAAAAAGAGTTACATTTGTTTCCATTCATTTATATCCTGTAAGATATGCTCCAGCACTAAATAAAATAGAAGTGGCTAAAGAGGCAGAGATTAAAATAGAATATACGGAGCCACAGAAGACATTACCCCAAAAAAGTGAGTATGATTTGCTCATAATCACTCCACCTCTTTTTGAAAGCGAGGCTCAGCGACTAGCTGAACATAAAGATAACATGGGCGTGAAAACTATTGTAAAGACGACAGAGGAAATATATGCTGCATATAGTGGAAGAGATAAGCCAGAAAAGATAAAGTATTTCATTAAAGATGCAATAGAGGAGTGGGGAATAAAATATGTTCTGCTTTTTGGTGGGCTGAATTCGCCCATATGGGCTAAAGCAAGGGATAATGCTAATGCCGGCGAAAAAGACTGGTATGTTCCTGTAAGATATACGAATCTGTATGATAATCCAAAATATCCGCTGGCTGAAACAATCCATGATCCAGGTGTAGCAAGCGACTTATATTATGCCGACATATATAAGGAAGGAGGCGAATTTGACACATGGGATTCGAATAACGATGGAATTTTTGCAGCATGGAATAAGCCAGGTGTAGAAAATGATACTCTGCCTGATTTATATCCAGATGTTGCTGTAGGCAGGCTTGCATGCAGGAGCTTAGAAGAGGCGAAGACAGTAGTTGATAAAATTATAAGATATGAGACAGAATGCGATGATTCATGGTTCAAGAAAATAATAGTTGTTTCTGGCGATGGCTTTTTGGATCAGGTAGACTTAAATATAAGCTGGGATACAAAGGGTTTGCCAGATGGAGAATATACAATATATGCTCAGAGCATAAATGACGAAGGCGAAGAGGGACCAATAGATGAAATTCATGTTACAATAGACAGAAGCAAGGAAACAAAGCTCACATTCAATCATGACGATCATTTGAATCCTGCATTGCAAAATGGATATCCTGCTCCTCCAATTGCGGAGATAGTTTCTGTTTCAGATGGAGATGTATTGGGCAATACAGACTATCATTATAATCCAACAGACAGAGAAGCATATCTAAATGAGTTCTTCCACTGGGCAAATATAAGTTATGAAAATGGCGTGCTGAAAATAAGAGGAAAATCATATGATCCAAAACCATATGGCAATGTAACAAGCATCCATGTATGGGTGAAAAATGAGGATGGCGAAATTGTCTTCGAAGCATGGAGGAACAATACAGAGATGTATTATGAAGGAGAGTGGACTACTGGCGAGAAAGCTTTGAAGGGCAGGGGAGGAGCCCTATACTATATGCCCCCTGATTTTGAAAAGGAGATACTGTGGGCATCTAATGGCAAGTTTACGGGACAGGATGATGTGATAAATGCAGTTAACGAAGGTGCTGGCTTCTGGTTCATGTCGGGGCATGGTAGCCCCAATGTATGGGCTGATCATTATCCAGGCATACCAGGCAACAGACAACATGCAAGCATAGTGGGCTTATATGTTACAACTTTGCGACCGTGGTTCCCATATTTCAGCATTCCTTTGTTCCCGATAGATACTCTATCAAATGGTGAAAAATTGCCAGTGGCTGTCATTGGCGGCTGCCACAATGGCCAGTTCAATGTATCAGCCATACCAGCTTTCCTCAATGTTTTCCATATATTCCTTCCATTCTTCCCAAACAATTACATGTGGACTTACGGCCAGCCTGTGCCAGAATGTTTTTGCTGGCGCCTCGTTAGAAATCCAAATGGAGGGGCTATAGCATCTATTGGCAATACTGGCTTAGGATATGGCATGCCTGGCAAGGACTGCACAACAGGAGGAGGAGACGGCTGGATAACCATAGAGTTCTTCAGGCAGTATGGTGAAAAGGGACAGCATATACTTGGCATGGCTCATTCACAGGCTATATCAACTTACATTAGCTCCTTTGATATGAATGACATGGAAGCAGGCCATACAAAGACAGTGGAGCAATGGGTATTGCTTGGTGATCCGAGTCTAATGCTAGGAGGATATACATGATTTTACTTTAAACATGATACTATTGCATACTCTATCCTTTTTTCTTACTATTTAAAGTATTTCTTCCACAATTTTATAAATGCTTGCCTTTATATTCTTGTGAAGTTCTATGCAATAAAGCCGGGCTTCACATATTTTGGATATGAAATTTATGAGCTGAAAATAAGCGAGGGAAAAATAGAAGGTGTATATCTTGGCAAAATGTTCAACAAGAAAGAAAAATTAAGCATATTACTTAATTCAATATTGTATGCTTTGTTGGGCGGATATCTTTTTGGCACGCCAGGCTATGTAATGGCTGCTCTGGCTTCACCCAGTATAGAAATGAAAATTGGACAGCCAGAAAAGGATGAAAGAAAAAATTTCTCATATGATATGAATAAAGTGGGGATTAAGATTTGCAGGCGAAGAAAAATGCTTAAGATAAAGGGAAAAAGAAGATGTAAATTTATTACAAGAGAGGATGATTTGGAAGAGA
>JAJRYN010000071.1 GCA_024275755.1 archaeon
AGATTTTGATGTAAAAATTGATTATGAATTGCCAGAAAAGCCATTGTTCATAAATGATGAGTATGACTTGCTTATTATATGTCCTGCTAAGTGGGAAAATATGCTTGAGCAACTTAAACAGCATAAAGATAGCAAAGGCATAAGAACCCTGATAAAAACCACGGAATCCATTTATTCCTCATATGGTGGAAGAGACGAAGCTGAAAAAATAAAATATGCAATCAAAGATGCAATTGAAAAATATGGAGTGAAATATGTGCTGCTTGTAGGGGATGCAGATAATATTCCAGCTCGCCTTTCGTATGTGCCCTCTGGCTCGTATGAAAATTCTTTTCCAAGTGATCTGTATTATGCCGATATCTATTTTGAAGATGGCACATTCTCAAGCTGGGATTCAAACGGAAATAATAGATTCGGAGAATATGACTATTACGGGGAAACCGACGATGTGGACTTATATCCAGATGTTGCAATTGGAAGAATTGCATGTACCAGCGATGGGGAGCTTCAAACAGTGATAGAAAAAATAATATGGTATGAGAATAACGCATATGGTTCAGCATGGTTCAAGAATATAGTGGCATGTGGGGGAGATACATTTACCCCAGATGATGGAGATGATTCCGGCGTATATGAAGGAGAATATATGAATCAACTCGTTTTGAATACAATGAGCGATTTTCATGGAATAAAACTCTGGGCTTCTTTAGGAAATTTGAGTGCAGCCAATATAAAGAGTGTCATAAACGATGGAGTGGGGTTTGTCGATTTAAGCGGGCATGGAAATGAAGCATCGTGGGCCACTCATCCTCCATTAGACGGTAGCAAATGGATTGGTATGACAATGTGGGATGTTATTTCCCTAGCCAATGGTAATAAATTGCCCATTGTCGTTATAAATGCATGTTCATGCGGGAGGTTCGATAAGGGCGATTGCTTTGCGTGGAAATTTGTTGAAAAAACTGGAGGAGGAGCAATTGCTTCATTGGCAGCATCAGGCATTGGGTATGGCATTCCAGGGCGCCCATCTGCCGGTGTTCTGGGATGGATGGAGTATCGCTTTTTCACCTATTACAAGCAGGGCAAAGATGTACTGGGCGACATATGGACAGCGTCTCTCAATGGATATCTGAATACATTTCACTTCAATATGGGAAGTGCTGACGTAAAAACTGTTGAAGAATGGATTGTATTCGGAGATCCGACTTTAAAAATAGGAGGATATTCTTCGGAGAATGCCGTTGTTTACATTGAAAATCCAGTGAGCGGATACCTTTACATATTTGACAAGCCAGTTATGAAAACGCTCTTTGGTAATACCTTCATTCTGGGAAAAATAACAGTGAAGGCAACTGCTTACAATGTCGATAGAGTTGAATTTTATGTTGACGGACAGCTAAAATACACTGATGAAGAAGAGCCGTATGAGTGGCTATGGGACGAAAAAGCGATAGGAAGACATACAATAAAGGTAATAGGATATGGCGAACAACAGGCAGAAGATGAAAAGGATATTTTCATAATTCATCTATGAAAGGAACAGTAACGGTGGTGGGTCACACTGCTTACGACTATATTTTTAATGTTACCCATCATCCATCCATAAATCATTCAGCATACATAACAGAATGGAAAAAATGTTATGGAGGAGGAGCCGCCAATATTGCAGTTGGCATTGCGAAATTAGGAGGAAAAAGCAGGCTGTATACTGTTATGGGCAAAGATTGTAAGAGATATGAGAATTATCTGAAAAGAATAGGCATTGAGGTGATTTCAAGAAAAAGCAACAAAAAGATGGCAAGAGCTTACATTTTTAATGCTGCTGGTGAACAGATAATGTATTTTTACTGGGGAGCTTCAGAGGAAATGAAAAAAATGGAAGGGATAAAAAGTGATTTCCTGCACATTGCTCCGTGTCATCCTAGCTTGGCTATAAAAATGGCGGAAAAGGCAAAATTTTTTGCATTTGAGCCTGGACAGGATTTAAAAAAATTTGATAAAGATTCTTTGATGTATATAACAGAAAAGGCAGACATAATTTTCTGCAACGAAACTGAATTAAAACAGCTGAAAAAGATTATCAGATTAAATAAAAAGGAAATTATTGTTACTCTGGGCAATAAAGGAAGTATTATTCACAATAGAAAAATAAAAATTCCCTCTGTGCCAGCAAAAGCTATAGATGTTACAGGAGCAGGCGACGCATACAAAGCAGG
>JAJRYN010000072.1 GCA_024275755.1 archaeon
AAAAAAATTGTCTTTAAAGGGCAGCTTGCATGCATCTCCACATATCACAGCTACATTTTTCAGCTTGGCCCCCTTAACTTTTTTATATGCTATTTCAGCCATCCTAACTGATGCATCTATACCAACTGCCAATTTGCATTTTTCTGCCATCGGGATCAAATGGCGAGCATTTCCGCAGCCGATATCTATAGCTGTACCATACATTTCTTCAATAAAGTCAATGCATTCTTTCCATGGATAATGGCGAGTTGTATCAAAACTTTCAGCAATTAAATCCCATTCTTTCATCTTTTCAGTAATGCTACCAATGTCACGGAAAATTTATAGTTTACCGCAAACTTTATATCCCGTATAAATTTGTTGAAACATGGCAAAGAAAAGTAAGACAGGATTTCAATCTGCAGCTGGTCTTATAAGATACTTTGAGGAGGAAAAAACAGGGGTTAAAATTGACCCTAGATTCATAATAGTTTTCGCTATTTTAACCGCTGTAATCATAACCGCATTGAAAATTCTTTACCCCGTATAATGTTTGTTCTAGTTATCGGCCCAGCGGCGGCAGGCAAAACCAGCATTGCAAAGCATTTATCCGAATATGGAATTTTAATAAATCTTGATGCTGCCACTCCATGCAATAACGCAGATGTGGACATAAGAAAATGGGTAAAAGTTGAGGAGATACAGGAAAAATTTAATCTTGGAATAAATGGGGCATTGCTCAAAAGCATGGAATTAATTGTATCAATGGATGAATGGATTTGTGCAGATAAAAATGAAATAAAAATTGTTGATACACCCGGCCAACTAGAAATTTTCCTGTATCATAATTACGGGAAAAAAATTGTGGAGAAATTGGAAAGATATGATGTTGTCACTTCTCTGTTCATTGTGGATGCTCAGGAAATTCTTTCTATAGAAAATTATCTGGCAATGCTGGCTCAGAATGCAATGATGAATCTAAAGTTAATGATTCCATCAGTGACTGCAATAAATAAAGTGGATTTGATAGATAAAGAAAATTTGCTGAAATATATCGACAAAAAATACCTTGAGAAAAAGCTGGAAAAAGGGGATGCCTTACATTCTCTTGCCAAAAGCCTCATAGAATATCTTGAATACACGAGTATTCTTCAGCGCCCTTTGCTTGTCTCTGCAAAAACAGGGGAAGGTATAGAGGATTTATATTCTGCAATTCATGAAGTGCATTGTTCATGCGGCGACATATCCTGATTTTTTTATAATTGCACCATACATTTTATAAATAGGGTGTAATTTCACAAAATATGAAGAAAATTGCAGCCATAGTGATATTGCTAATGCTTTTGCCCTTGGTCCAAAGTTATCCAAATATAGATGGCACACAAGATGAAGCATATGGTGTAGCCATTGATTCAAAAGGAGATGTCATTGTTGTTGGACAGCATTATGACGGGAGTAAATTTGTTATGAGGGTTCAGAAATATGATGGCGAGAATGGTAAAATAAAATGGCAAACTGATTTTGATGAATATGCAACAAATATAGGTAAGGCAGTCGTTGTTGACAGCAATGATAACATTTATGCGGGAGGGATAGTCGGAAAAGAAATTGCGGGCATACCCATACCGTCCACAGACTATGTAATAGTAAAATATGATGCAGATGGAAATAAACTGATTTATAAAACATACAATAATGGATTTGCGGACTTTCTGATGGATATGACAATTGATGATGATGGCTACATCTATGCCACAGGGATGACTCTTTATATTGAGGCATCAGCCAACTTAACAAATATAGATTTCTGGACAATAAAAGTTGATCCAAACAATCTCAATAAAATTGAGGAACATGTTTTTGATAATAGTATAGATGCTGCATTTGGCATAGATGCCAGAGGCGATGCAGTTGTTGTTGCGGGAACTGTGCAAAGTAATGATAAGAGTAAATACTGTCTTATAAAATATGATACAAACCTCAATGTAAAATGGGTAAAATATTATGATGATAAAGCAAGCACAGCATCTGATGCTGCAATTTTACCAAATGGCAATATCGTTGTTACGGGAAATGAATATACAAATAATCAGACAATGGAGGATTTTCTCACAATTTTATATGATAGTAATGGAAATAAACAATGGGCAAAAAAAGAGATAAGCGATGAAAAAGATGATGCTCTGGCTGTTTGTGCAGATCCAGATGGAAATATAGTTGTTGCTGGTTACAGAACAGAAAATTTGCACAAAAAATGGTACATAATCAAGTATAATGGTAACGGAAATATTAAGTGGGAACTGCCAGAAAACATTGAAGGAGAAATAAAGAGAATAGCTATTGACTCAGATGGAAGCATAGTGGCAGCAGGTTATAAAGTGCAGGGAGGGGGAGAGGTATTCTGTATCAGAAAATATTCTGCAAATGGCGATTTTATATGGGAAGCATCAGCCGAGAGCCCTCAGGAGCCAGTATATGCCGATTTTACTTGGATCCCTTCTCAGCCAACCAGAGTGGACTATGTTCATTTTATTGATAAATCTACTGGAGATATAATTTCATGGCACTGGGATTTCGGCGATGGAACAACAAGCAATGAGCAGAATCCAGTACATCAATATGCCGATTTAGGAACA
Organism: archaeon; assembly: GCA_024275755.1. Classification (GTDB taxonomy): domain Archaea; phylum Thermoplasmatota; class E2; order UBA202; family JdFR-43; genus JdFR-43. The sequence goes on from JAJRYN010000072.1 coordinate 2,616, forward strand.
TATACTGTTACGTTAACAATTACAACTTCTTCTGGCGAGAAAAGCGTATCTAAAGAAATTACAGTCATAAACTCTATACCATATGCTGACTTTACATATCAACCTTTAACTCCACTAGAAGGACAGGAAATAATATTTGATGCTTCAGCAAGTTATGACGAAGATGGAAGCATAGTAAATTATACCTGGAATTTCGGAGATGGAAGCACAGCATATGGAAAAGTTGTTACCCATATTTATGATGCAAACGGAACCTACAAAGTAACCCTAACAATTAAAGATAATGACGGAGAAACGAAGAGTGTATACAAATACTTAACAATTAACCCTCCAGGCTCAAATATTCCACCGATACCAAAATTCACTTATCATCCCACCAATCCACAACCAGGCGAAGAAATCACTTTTAATGCGAGCCAGAGCTATGATGAAGATGGATTTATCCAGCTGTACAAATGGGATTTTGGAGATGGCACATATGAAGAAAGAACTATACCAGTGGCTGTGCATGAATATTCAGAGGCGGGAGAATATACTGTCACACTGCAGGTAACAGATAATAATGGCAGCATAAACACTTATAGCCTCAATATAAAGGTAGGAGGAGGAAACCCACAGTTAATCATAACGCTGGGGGTATCAAATATAGCACCCATTAAAGAAGGAACAGAAAGAGTTGTTCCAATAGAAGTTTACTGTTACAATTTCACCGCAACAAACGTTACCATAGTTGTGGTGGATGATGCCAATCTCACAATAACTCCATATTCCCCACCCATTACCTTAAAATCTGGAGAGCAAAAGAAAATACTTATAAAAATTAAAGCACCAAAACTGGGAGAAAACTTAACAGCTGGTACAAAAACCATTAAAGTAAAAGCAGTGTGCAATGAAGGAGTAGAAAGCAATGTTGAAGAAATAGAGGTTGTTATTCATAAGGCAGGCAAAATACCCTCATTTACCTTTATGGCATTTTTGGTTGCATTTATCCTAGTATTAATATATGCCACAAGAAACAGAAAGAAATGAAACGATGATGGATCTGCTCAGATTACTGACTGGATTTGCAATACTTTCATATGCTGCTTACAGTGATTTAAAATACAGGGAAGCAAGCAATAAATTATGGATTTTGATGGGAGTCATTGGTCTCGCCCTTCTTATCATGGAAAAACCCGATGCAACAACGACCTTTATATCTATTGCGGTTTCTTTCCCTCTTGCTTTTTTGCTATATTTTTTTGGCATGGGTGGGGCTGATGTCAAAGCAATGTGGGGCATTGCCTTGCTGTCGCCTCTTCCTCCCAAAATTTCTCTTTTTCCTTCTCCAATTTTTATATTTCCTCTCACTGTTCTGATAAATTCTCTCTTTCTTTTCGTCCCTCTGCCATTTATACTCCTCTTCTACAACGCTTATAAGAAGAATCTTGAATTTCCTTACTGTCTGTTTGGATATAAAATTAAGGCGTGGGAAGCAAAAAATAAATTTGTATGGAGTATGGAAAAAAACGGAAAAAAGAGTATAATACCTGTCAAGAACTTTAATTTTGACGAGGTAGCCAACAAAGAAATATGGGTAACTCCAAAATTGCCCTTCCTTGTCTTCATTTTTGTCGGGTTTGTCATCTCATTTATATTCGGTGATATACTATTTTTCCTTCTTTCTTTCTTTCAATAATTTTTCTATTTCCTCTGCCCTTTTCTTCATTGTTTCTATCAATCTTTTCTGGCTGAGTATTAAATTCCTTACTGATTGTTTGAATTCTTCGGCTGCAGAATCTATTATCACGCCTATCAGGCGGCGATGCCTGTTTATGGCTTTTACAAGACGAAGATATTCTTCTGCAGTTTCTTCACCCACTTCCTTTTTCAGCTGCTCATAAATTCTCTTGGCTTCCTCCTCTCTTTCAAAGATATCTTCGATTTTTTTGAGAAGTACTTCCTTTCTGAATGGTTTTACAATGTAATTTTCAATTTTATCTATTGGTTTATTTTTTGTGTCCTCAGGTGTTAAAGGCAGCGCTGTTAACATTGAAACAGGTATATCCTTCAATTCCTCGTCCTCCTTCAACTTTTTGAGAGTTTCCCATCCATCAAGCTTTGGCATAAGGATGTCAAGCAGTATCAAATCTGGCTTCTCTTTTTTTGCTTTCTTGAGACATTCTTCCCCGTCATATGCAGTTATTACTTCGTAACGTTCCTCAAGCATTTTTTTAACTATATCCACAATTTCGGGCTCATCATCTGCAATTAATATTTTTTTCTTCTTTTTCATTATAGCGCCTCCTGGAGTTTTATCAATACTTCTCTTATCGTGTTTGAAGATTCAATAACATCTTTTACAAGTTGCTTTCCAAACGGCTGAAAATCTTCTCCCCCACCTGCTTCGATTCTTTTTCTTATCATTTCCATTAAAATATCAGGCGATGGCATTTCAAGATATATTTTTTCTATATCTCTCCCTTTAAGATATTTTTTAACATCTTCCACTATTTCAACGGAGGCAAACACTACAGAAAAATGCAGTTTTTCCTCATCAAGTTTGCTGACAACATATCTGAAAATATTTTCATCTTTCATGAGATCAACATCGTCTATCATCAGGAGAACAGGGATTTCAACATATTTCTTCCTAAGAAAAACTCTTGAAAAGAATGATGCTCTGATTTCTTTTTCAAACATTTCCTTAAATTCCTCAAACTTGAAATCTTCTCCTCCATGAACATAAATCGCTTTCACTTTATAGAGAGGAGCAAATTCTTTAATCCATAGCAAAAAAGTTGTTTTCCCAATGCCTGTTTTTCCAAGAACCCAGAAACAAAAACTCTTTCCACCCAAAGCTTTCAAAATAACTTTTCTAGCTTCCTCTTTATAAATCATGAAGTTTGGATTAGGTTCATTTGGATTTAAAAACATCTCTTCAGGCATTCAAATATAAATATCTCTTGCTATTTATTTCTTTCACTTTTTTTCCAAGCCTCTGGATTTATACAGTTTGGCGGCATCTTGCCATCCAATGCAGCTATAACATTTTCTGCAACCATTACAGCCATTCTACTTCTCGTTTCATATGATGCAGAGCCAATATGAGGTGTAAGAATAACGTTATCCAGTTTTTTTAATTCAGGTGTTAGCTGTGGTTCATTTTCAAATACATCCAATGCAGCTCCTCTAATCCACCCTTCTTCCAGTGCTTTCACCAGTGCTTTTTCATCAACACATTTACCTCTAGCAGTATTTATCAAATATGCGGTTGGTTTCATCATTTTAAGCTCTTTTTCCCCTATTAAATGATATGTTTCGTCAGTTAAGGGCAAATGAAGGGAGACATAATCAGATTCTTTCAGTAAAGTATGTAAATCGACAAATTTTGCATTACATTCCTTCTCCATTTCTTCTTTTCTCTTTCTGCTGTAATACAGGATTTTCATATTGAAACCTCTTGCCCTTCTAGCAACGGCTCTGCCTATTCTTCCTGCTCCAATAATTCCCAGTGTTTTACCATATACGTCTGTGCCCAAAAGCAATTTAGGAGCCCATCCTTTGAATTTTCCCTCCCTCATAAACTTATCTCCTTCAACAATTCTTCTGGCTATGGCCATAAGCAGTGCCCATGTTAAATCTGCCACCGTCTCAGTTAATACCCCAGGTGTATTTGTAACTAAAATGCCCCGCCTCGTTGCCTCCTCCACATCAATATTATCATATCCAACTGCATAATTTGCTATTATTTTTAGGCGGGATGAGGCGTCCATTACTTCTCTGTCAATTTTGTCTGTCAGGAGGCAAATTAATGCATCTTTTCCCTTTACACCCTCAATAATTTCTTCTTTGCTTGGGGGTGCATCTCCTTCATATATTTCTAATTCATGTTCTTTAAGTAATTCAATTCCTTCATCGAGCAATCTTCTTGTCAAAAATATTTTGGCCATGATGTTATATTGTTTCCCTTTTTATTTTTTTAATTTTTAGATTTAGAATTGACAGATGAAAAAGAAAAAATGTTGGGTGCTGTGCATACATCTAAAAAAACAATAAAAAACTTTATATACTCGGACATATATAAGATTGTTAGCAAAAAGTTAGCAAATTAAAGAAAAGAAATAAAAAGGTGTTGGGTAATGAAAAGTATGAAAAAGCTCGGAAAAGAGGGGGTATCTGAAATTATCGGCACAGTGTTATTGTTAGCTGTAGCTATTGCTACTTTCTCTGTTTTGGCCATATATGTCTTTTCATCAACATCACCATCTGCATCATCTCCAGATTTGGATCTCGTGGGTTACATAAATGAAAACCAGCATATAATTATTGAGCATAAAGGAGGAGAAGAAGTAAAATTATCGAATATAAAAATAACAGTGTGGAAGGGAGATGCTGATAGCTGTTCATATCATTTCGATGATGAAGGCCGTTTAATGGGAGATTATGCTTCCTATGCTGACTTTGAAGATATCAATACAGACAAAAAATGGGGCGTTGGAGAATATATAGATATAAATGCCACAGCAATTTTTGGCAATATAACCAACTGGCAGATAAGCGCCATTGTAATAGATGAGAACAGCAACTCTGTTATATTTTCTGGGATTTTGCAGCCTGGAATTTTGCATACTGTTCCTCCTGTCGCCATTTTCACATATGCCCCTTTAGATCCAAAAACCTTGGAAATTATAGAATTTAATGCGAGCCAGAGCTATGATCCAGATGGAGGAAGAATAGTTACATATAGATGGGACTTTGGAGATGGCAACATTGGCTATGGAATGGTGGTTGTGCATAAATATGCGACCAGCGGAACATATAATGTCACTCTCACCATCATAGATGATGAAGGGCAGTCAGCAGAGGCAACGACAGGCGCGGGCTTTAACATACCCCCACCAATAAATGTTACAGATAATCAACCACCTATCGCAGATTTTACTTGGAATATTGATCCGAATGTAGATGGAAAAATAGATTTTACATCAGACGCCATAGATCCCGATGGAACAATCATATCTTACTACTGGAATTTTGGAGATGGAAGTACTTCATCATCACCGAATCCAAGCCATATTTATGATTTGAGTGGTAATTACACTGTAACTCTGATAGTTACAGATGATAATGGTGCTACTTATGCTGTCAGCAAAACTATTACTGTTCCAAATAAAAAGCCAATACCAGTCTTTACATATAATCCATCTGCCCCAAATACCAAACAATTTGTATTTTTCGATGCAAGTGCATCATTTGATGTTGATGGAAGTATAACAAATTACTCATGGGATTTTGAAAATGATGGCATTGTAGATGGATATGGAGTAACCATATATCATATGTTTAATATATCTGGAAATTATACTGTAAATCTTACTGTTACAGATAATGAAGGAGCTACCAATTATACAACAAAAGTGATACAGGTTGTAAATCCAGAAACTACACCAAGCTTCATAATAGTTGATAATACACCAACATCCCCAAGAAATTGGGATGGAATGAGTAGGATAGTTGCGGCGGTGCAAAAGCTAACATCAGATTATTCAACAGGAAAAGCAATAGATAGCTGGTATTTCGTTGATGGAACAGAAGTAGGAAAGAGAATAGAAGATGCTTTCTTAGATGAGTTTGATATAGTAATATGGAGTACAGGGGATTTTCCTGGAGACGGTAGCGCTGCATACAATGATGGAAATTCAAATACATGGACGACACCAATGACTGAGGGATATGATGACTCCTCTAATCATGTTTATGAAATTTATCAACATTTAACTCATAATGGAACTCTGCTATTAACCGGTGCATATGCCGTAAGAGATTTGCAGGATTACCCCGGAAATGGAGCAAATGATGATGAAATATGGCTTGGAAATACTCTTGGCTTGGTTGAGCCTACAGGAGGCATAAACGAAAGTCTGCATGCAGGAACTATAGGATATTTTGCTACAGACTATTATACTAATTCTGGCACTTTTAGCTATGGCCCAATTTATGCTCATGGAGTGATAAATGGCATACCTGGAACATCCTCTGATGGAGCAGACATTGTTATAACCCAAGATATTCCTCTTTACTCATTAATAAAACAGAGTGATACACTTTACGAATATTCTCTTTATGTAACAGGAAGCAATGTTACATTTTTCGATAATTTTGAAAGTGGTAGTTTAACTGGATGGACAACTAGCTATTACCAAGGAAGCTACCCATGGAGAGTAAGCAACATTTATTCTTATAGCCCACCATCTGGCGGAGGTACATGGGTTTATCATCCAGACCCATTTTATGGATGGTATACTAATCCAACAGGACCATATGCAACAGGATATTATGCCTATGGTTACACTGGCGATTGGCTTATTAGTCCACAGATTACAGTACCAAGTGGCGGCAGGTTAGAATTTGACGCTGGCTCGTATTGGAGATGGTCGCAGGCTTCGTTCACTGTAAAGCTCTCGACAACAGGAAATACTCCAAGCGATTTTACAGTTCTACTTGGTACAGAATCTAGCGTACCCCGTATAAGAGAACATGGTTGGACAAAATATACGTATGATTTGAGTGCTTATGCCGGACAGAATGTGTATATTGCAATACAGGTTATTGGAGGAGATTTATTCATAGATAATTTCAAGGTGACTGGAGGTGGAATACCCTCCGGCTATTATGCTATAGATGCAGTCAGAGGAGCAAATCGCTCCATTGTTCTTGGTTTCGATTTGAATAGCCCATATATTACAAATGAGAGTAGAGAGGCTTACATCAGAAATGCTGTGAGATGGATGGCTGAAGGCTTAGGATATGTTACAGAGGTATATGTTGATGATGATGCTCCCCCAGAATGGTATGATGAAACACATCTGCGCACGATAGCTGAAGGCATAGATGCGGTAACATTAGGCGGAACGGTTTATGTATACAATGGAACTTATGCTCCTACTCTTGTAGATAAATCGGTCAATATAATCGCACTAGGAGATCCTGTTATTAATGCAGCAGGAGTGGAGTATGGTTTTAAGGTTATTGTAGACTGGGTAACAATAGATGGTTTCGTTATCCAAGGGCAAAATACGCAGAATGGTATATTGCTATATCAATCATCATCTAACACAATAAAGAACTGCACAATTTCTGGATGCAATAAAGGAATTTCATTGTATAGAGCTCATCATAATACAATAGAGCAGAATACAATACAATCATCATACTATGGTGTATATCTCTATTACAGTCTGGATAACACCATTAACAACAACGAAATAAATAATAACCAATATGGTGTTTATGCTGATACTGCTTTCTTAAACTACATACAGAATAACAATATTTTGAATAACGCTTTAGATGGTGTATATCTTGACTCATCCGAAAACAATACAGTATGGAACAATGTAATAGCCAATAATCAGGGGAATGGAATATATCTGCTGTCATCTACAAATAAAAATACGATTCTAGAAAATACTATTTACAATAACACTAATGGGGTATATCTGGATATTTCAATAAAGAATATAATATCTGCCAACAATATTTTCAATAATACTCAGGTTGGCATAAACATTATTTACTATTCATCTCAAACATCGGTCACTGGCAATAATATATGGAATAATACAATAGGAATTTCCATGGAAAACGCAAGTAGCAACGAGATATACGGAAATAACATATACTGGAATGATAAAGGAATTAGAATGTATTCCTCAGCCAGCAACAATATAACCTTTAATTCAATTTATGACAATAATGGAGAAGGTGTGCTTGTTCTATCATCATCAAATACCAATAGAATAGAAAACAATACGATATACGGCAATACAGACGCAATATACCTGTATGGAGCTAAAGGTAACTTAATTGGGTCAAATAATATCTATTCAAACAGCGGTACCGCAATTTACTTGTTTGATTCACTAGCTGGAGGATATGGGAACAATGAGATAATAAGAAATAATATAACGCAAAGCATCTATGGAATTTATCTGAAGAGTTCCTCAGATAACACTGTGAGCTATAATACCCTTAGAAATATCACAAATATTGCAATTTATATAACAACATCCTCAGACAGCATCATAATTGCATCAAATAACATAGCGGACTCTGCTTATGGAATATATCTCTCTAGAGCCCACTATAACACAATATCCAATAATACTGTCCATAACATAACTGAATATGGTATCTTACTTTCCTCATACTCATCAGAGAACGATTTGTTTAATAATACCATTTACAACAGCAGAGACGGCATACGTTTAGAATACAGCAGTATAAATGACATCCTTAATAACACCATTTATGATAATAATGAAAATGGTATTTCGCTTCTCTATTCTGACTTGAATAGCATACAGAATAACACCATCTCCTATAATACTGGAGAGGGTATTCTGATTGCCAATTCAGATGAGAATTCGATAATTAACAATAGTATATATAACAATAGCAATGGTATCCATCTTTCCAGTGCAGGAGGTGCTGGCAATTCAATATCAAGTAATGAAATATACAACAATACTTTCCATGGGATCTATCTTGAAAATTCAAGAACTGCTACAGCAGGAAACAATGAAATAATAGGAAATAAAATGTACAGTAATGGAGAAAATGGTATTATGCTGTATTTGTCAAATATCAACTCCATTCAGCAAAATGAAATATATTCAAATGGACTTAATGGAATATATCTAAACTCATCAGATAGCAACACAATACAGGGAAATGTAATATATTCAAATGCGATGGATGGATTGCATCTATATCTTTCAAATAATAATGATATACAGAGTAATAATTTTTCCTTTAACGGAAGAAGTGGAGTATATCTAATGATATCCTCAGAGGGAGATTCGTTGCCGCTGCAGGACAATCTGATATGGAATAACACATATGGAGTTTATATAAACTCATCCAATAATAACTATTTCATGCACAATCTAATATGGAATAACTCCTATGGAGTCTATATGTCCTCTTCCTCTACTGGTAACGAGATTTACGAAAATAATATAACAACAAATGATTATGGCGTTTATATTGCAACATCTGATTGTACCGCCAACAGAATATATTACAACAATTTCATTAACAATACCTTGCATAACAATAGCCAAGCATATGATATGGGCAATAATTCATGGTATGTTAGTACATTCGGCAATTACTGGAGCGATAGAGATCCTCTCACCACATACTATACAATACCACCGCATGGCATACAGGATAAGTATCCACTAGATACTCCGAGAGAATGGTGGACATAACTATATCTAAAAAGAGAATTATCTGGTTTCTGATTGCCTCCCTACTCATATCTATGATAAGAATTGATATAGCAGAGCCAGCGACAATTTATGTGGATGATGATGGCACAGCCGATTTCACCAGCATACAAGCAGCTATAGATGCAGCAAATATTGGAGATACAATTTACGTATATGCTGGGATTTACCAAGAAAGTCTTCTAATAAACAAGGAATTGACGCTCATAGGAGAAAACAAAAATGCAATAATAGAATGCCCTATCCAACAACATGGTATTGTTGTTACCGCAAATAATGTGGAGATAAAGGGATTTTCTATAAGAAATTCTTCAGAAAGTTATTATGGGGTATATATGTATGGAGTGGATAATTGTATTATTCGAAACTGTAATTTCTCCTTTAATTATGGTGGCATTTATCTTTATAATGGCAGAAATAATTTGGTGATAGAAAATGAGTTTTTCAAAAATTCATATGGAGTCAGTGCTGTCGGTTTAGAGGACTCTATAATCCGAGAGAATTTTTTCATCAAAAATTTCTACAAAGGCATAGATCTCGGAACAGACACCAGAAACAATACTCTTTTTTACAACAGTTTTATATCAAATAACATAGATGCTTATGACGAAAGCATATTCATAAATTACTGGTACTACAGTACCGTAGGAAATTATTGGGAAAGGTATAATGGCGTTGATAGCGATGGAGATGGTATTGGAGACACTCCATATCCAATCGAACCTCTTGAAAAAGGGAATTTTGATTATTACCCATTAATGGAACCATATGCAGGATATGATAT
>JAJRYN010000073.1 GCA_024275755.1 archaeon
ATGAAGCTATATTGTAAATTTGTTTATAAAAGTATTGACATTGAGGAAAAGTTTAATGAAAGAATTCTTACGAATTGAATGAATGTTTTTATGATATAATGTGTGAAAGCAAAATGTTGCAATCACGTCATCCATTTAATCAACAATCTTGAAATTGATGTGTCAATAATGATGTGCATGAAGTGAATTACCAGAAGAAATCTATTTCATCTAGGTCTTTTATTATTTTATCAATTCAAAATTTGCTATCTGGACGAATGAAGCTTTCTGGACCAATTTCTAAATACATTTTAAATTTGATTAATTAATACTGAGAAAAAGTTTTTTATCTCTGCCATAATACATTATTGATGGAAAAAATTTGCATAAGGGACATAATGAGCGAAAATCCCGTGATGATAAATAAGAAAGCTAGTGTACTTGATGCTGTCAAAGAAATGAAAAGCGAGATGGTGGGCAGCATAATAGTTGTTGAAGATGGTACACCCATTGGCATATTGACAGAGAGTGACATACTCCGCAAAATAGTTGCTGAAGAAAAAGACGCTGCCAAGGTGGCGGTCGAAGAAGTAATGAGTTCCCCACCAATAACGATTTCTCCAGATGCAAACATTGAGGAGGCAGTAAAAATCATGGGAAAATATAAGATAAGAAGATTGCCTGTAGTGGAAAATGGAAAGCTTGTTGGGATGGTAACTGAAAGAGATATAATGCAGGTTTCTCCATTAATAATGGATATAATAGAAGAATGGGCTGAAATAAACAGACAGCGTCTTGCATATAGAAAAGAAAAGAAATTTATGTCTGGAAAATGTGAGGAATGCGGCATGCTGTCGCAGCGCCTTCTTAATGTTGATGGTCGTCTCTTATGCGAATCTTGTGCTGAAATAGTAGGGTGAATTGTTATGAAAGTTGGAGAAATTATGACCAAAGAGGTTATTTATGTTAGTAAAAATGAGGATTTGTATCATGTTTTATCTTTGATGGAGAAACATAATATAACGAAATTGCCAGTTGTTGACGATGGTAAGATTGTTGGAATAGTAACAGATAATAAAATTGCTGATAAACTGGGCAGTATAAGAAGTAGAGGAGTACCTGCAGCAAGAATGCATGCATCAACTGTGATGGAGAAAAAATTTGATAGCGTCTCTCCTGACACAGAAATTGTTGATATATTGAAAACGGTTGGAGAACCAGGGCCGACAATGCTTCCAGTAGTTGTTGGGGATACACTGGTTGGGGTTGTCACAAAAGCAGATTTACTGCCATTAATAAAAAGTGAGGAAAACATAAAGAAAATAATGACAACAAATGTTATAACTGCACATCCGGAGGATAGAGTCATTCATGCAAGGAGATTGATGCTGGATAATGATATTGCTCGTCTTCCTGTCATTGAAAATGGTAGGGTTATTGGAATAATATCTGACAAAGAAATTGCATTTGCATTTGCCACTTTAAAAAGGAGTGTTAGCTTAGGACAACAGCAGAATAGGCTTCGTAATCTACTAGTTAAAGATATAATGAAATCTCCTGCAATAGTAGCCAGAGATAACATATCAATCAAGGATGCTGCACACATAATGATGGAACATGAGATAGGTTGCCTGCCAATAGTTGGAAGAAATAATAAATTAAAAGGCATAGTCACCAGAACAGATTTGCTGAAACATTTGCTTGAAGAACTACAGCAGGGGTAAATTGCGGAGCCAGTTTATATCGCTGAAATAAAGCATTCTTATATCATTTAAGCCAAGCAATATCATTGCCATTCTTTCCAAGCCCAAGCCCCATGCGAGCACCGGCTCTTCTATGCCAAATGGCAGCGTAACCTCGGGCCTGAATATTCCTGCTCCTCCCAGTTCAATCCATTTTCTCTGCCATCTGACCTCTATCTCCAGAGACGGCTCTGTGTATGGGAAATAGGAGGGACGAAATCTGATTTTCTCAAATCCCATTCTGTTGTAAAATTCTTTCAATATGCCCTTAAGCATGCAGAAATTTGCATCTTTTTCATAAACAATTCCCTCTATCTGATGAAATTCTGGCAGATGCGTGGAATCTATGTTCTCCCTCCTGAAAACTCTCTCTATAGAAAATACTTTTGCAGGTGGCTCGGGATTATGAGCCAAATAACGAATAGTATTTACTGTTGTATGGGTACGGAGTAAAGCTTTTTCTGCTTCTCTTTCATCAAACTTATAACCCCACCCTTTCGAGCCAGTCTTCCATCCATTCTCATGCACCTTTGCTATTTTTTCAATGAGTTTTCTATCTATTTTTATTCTGTCTGGTTTTTTGCAGTAAAAAGTATCCTGCATATCCCTCGCTGGATGATCCTGAGGTATAAACAGTGCGTCCATATTCCAGAAACATGATTCCACATAACTTCCTCTTATTTCCTTAAATCCTATTTCCGCAAAAATTTTTCTTATTTTCTCTATGAGTTGCGTCATTGGATGCAGCTTCCCTGGATATATAGAAGGGGCGAAAGCCTTCACATCATATTTTCTAAATTTCTTTTTCTTCCATTCTCCACTTTTTATAATTTCTGGCGTGAGTTGTGAAATCTCCTCCTCAATTTTTATTCCAGCTTTAATAACATTCCAGCCTTTCTCTGTCAAAAAAATGCTCCTCTTCACTCTTTCTTTTTCTCTTATTGCCTCCCTTCTCTTCAATACATTTATTATTTCTTCATCAATTTCAAAATTTCCTTCTTTTATTTTTTCTAGGGCTTCCTCTTCTGCCTGCTCTTTTGCTACTTCCTCCTTCCCTTTTTCTGTAACAACAAGATATTTTTTGTCTCCTTCTTTTACAATGTCGCACCATCCCTTTCTTTTTGCCCATCCAATGGCTATTGCTGCTTCTTTCCTGCCAAGCTTATTTTCAATTTCCTCCAAGCTTGCTTTCTTCAGGCCTTTCAGTAAATTCTTCTCTGGCAGTCCCTCTTTTAAAAATCGTTCTCCTTCCTCAGTTAATTCATATTCTTTGATCAGCTTTTCCTCCATTCCTACAAGTCCTTTTGACTGAAGCCACGAAGCAGCATTCATTACCTTTACAAGTTCCATTTCTAGCTGCTCGGGTTCTGCTTTTCCACCGTGTTTCTCAAGCAGCAGGAGAAGTTGTTTTTCTAGGGGTGAGAGAATTTCCATCAATTTGAATCATGCAAAGATATAAATTAATTTTCTTTCATAAATTGAATATCCACACTTTTATGCTGTCCTCCACAGTTTTTCCTGTTTTAGTATGCAGAATAACTTTCAATTCGTGTCTGAAAAAGGCCCGTTCATCCCACGTCCAATTGTAAGGATAATAAAAAGCTGTGTACTTGAGTTAATCATCCACATAAAATTCCACATGGTCATCCCAAGCAGGCCCCAAAACAGATACTTCCACATCAATTTTTCCTATAACAACAGTGACCAAAGAGGGCAGTATCTTTCTGTTATTTACATATATGCCACGATATGGTTTGACAATTTCTATTCCTATTTCTCCTTTTTCAAGTGTAACATTAAGCCACATTGTTTCATTTTCTTTAACAGTGTAATCCCGCATATACTCACCATAATAACAATCTGCCCAGAAATAACAGGATATTTTACCAGCTGCAACATTGACACTGTAAAATCCATTTTCATCAGAAGTTGCATGATAATAGAGAGAATGTCCTTTTTCATCTTCCCAGTAAATTGATATGCTTGCTTTCTCTATTGGCTCATTTGTTGTTTCATCTTTTACATACCCACATATAACAGAATTCGCTGGAGGAATTGGATATAATGATACATTTCTCCATAATGTTTCATTCTTGCCAATCCTATATGTTTCTATATACTCGCCAAAATATTCATCGGCATAGAAGTAAAGGCCTATTTCACCTTCTGCAACATTTATAGCATAGAAACCATTTTCATCTGTAAGTGTGTAATTCCATTCTCTATGACCCATATCATCTTCCCAATCCACAGAAACTCTGGCTTTCTCTATTGGCTCATTACTTACTTCATCCTTTACATAGCCACAAATAATAGAGTTTTCTTGAGGATAAGGGTAGAGTGACATATTGGTCCATAATATTTCATTCTCGCCTATTTCATATTCCTCTGTATACTCCTCAAAGTATCCATCAATGTAAAATGAAAGATAGATTATTCCTGCTGCAACTTTCATGCTATAGAACCCTTCCTTATCTGTATATGTATAGTTCCAGTCATAATGCCCCATTTCATCCCTCCAATGCAAATGTATTCTTACTCCTTCTATTGGCTCATTTGTTATTGCATTTCTAACATATCCATAAACAACAGAATTTTCTGGAGGACAAGGCACTAAAGAGAAATTTATCCACAATGTTTTGTTGTCACCAATGTGATATCTTTCGCTATAAATATAGAAATATCCCCTGGCTTCTACAGCAACAATTATTTCTCCAGCTGGTATATGCATTGCATAAAATCCATCTTCATCTGTATATGTGTAATTCCAGATTGTTCGACTCCAAGCATCTTCCCAATGCAGTGATACTGTGGCATTTTCTATTGGCTCGCCCGTTGAAATATCTTTTACATAACCGCATACAGTAGAATTTTGTGGTGGTGTACGCTCCATGGATATATTTATCCATAAAATCTCATGCTCTTTAATTTCATACTCCCCTACATATTTTAGATAGTAACCGACTGCATTACAGTAAATAGCTATCTTCCCAGCTGCTACCCCCATGCTATAGAAGCCATTTTCATCGGTTGTAACATTGCTGATGGTGTAATTCTGGATAATATATACTATTGCACCTTCTATGGGGTCATTGCTTATTTCATCTGTTACATAACCACATACAATGGAATTTTGAAAATTTCCTAAAATCTCCATACTGCCTATTTCATTTTGTCTAGCAAAAAGCTGGAAATCATCCCAGTCTATAGGGGAAACATTTTTGCTATCCTGAGTAAGTGAAAAATCTTGATGAGCATCATATGTGCTAACGTCAAAGATTGAAAAGGGCAAAAGCAAGAAAATGAGAGCGATGCCGACACTCTTCGCCTCCCTTTTCATGCCTAAATATAATGTCAGTATTTATAAAAATATTTCCTGATTTTCCGCAACTCCACCCTACAAAAAATTTAAAAAAATCAGTTGCATATTCTTTTTGCCCGGCGTAGCTCAGACTGGCTAGAGCGGCGGACTGTAGTTGCTTTATTATGGGGCTAAAACCCACCGCCGCGGATATCCGCGTGTCCCCGGTTCAAATCCGGGCGCCGGGACTATAATTTTTTTACCATCCTTATCCATATTCCGTATTGTTCCTCTGCAACATAGCCAAGTTTTTCATAAAATTTTTTGGCAACATGGTTCTTCTCACCCACCCACAGCTCAATTATTGAATAACCTTTGCTTTTCAGATAATTTTCAGCAGCCTCCATCAACTTTTTTCCTATTCCCTTGCCTTTATATTCCTTCAGAACAACAATTTCATGTATCTCTCCCACCTCTGCATCAAAAAAGCTGTACCATGTGGAATCAGCAGCAACAAATCCAGCTATTTTTCCATCTATCTCTGCGACGAAAAAACCCTCTTCATCTCTCTTCATCAACCATTTGAAATACTGTTTTATATTCTTTTCCTTTCTGTATGCATATTCTTCGAAACCCTCATATGCTGATTTATAAACCTTGATAAATGCATCCATATCATCCTTTGTTACTTTCCTTATTTTCAGCCCCATAAGCAAATTTAATTATGCCCATGGGTTTATAAATATGCGTGCCGAAGAAATAATGCTGGAGCTCATGAAAATAAATTCTTATTCGAAAAGAGAAAATGAAATGGCTCAATTTCTCTTAAAAGAAATAAAAAAATATGGACATGATGTTGAAATGGAAATAAGCGATGTTATGAATGTTGTGGTTAATGGTGGAGAAAAACTAGTTGTTGCAACCCATATGGACACCATTAACAGAGAGATGGAAACAAGAGTGGAAAATGGAAGAATATATGGCAGGGGAGCAAGCGATGCAAAGGCAAGCATAGCTTCCATTTTATTATTTCTTGAAAAAGTGAAGCAACTCAATTTTTCTATCGCCTTTTTAAGCGATGAGGAGGAGGATGCAAAAGGTTCTCAGTTTTATTTAAATAAGCATAAGCCTGAGATGGCAATTGTGATGGAACCAACTTCTCTTAAAGTCTGCAACCATCAGGCAGGAAGTATAGAAGCCTTCTTTGAAATAAGAAACGAGGAAACTCATGGTTCATTCTGCGGAAGTGTAATTGATAAAACCATCGAAATGATAAAAGAGCTGCAAGAGCTGGAATACTGGAAGAAAGGAAAGTATTTTGAAAGTTGTTTCACAATACAGGAAATTAAAAGCATAAATCCATATTATCTAAATCCCAAAACATGCAATGGAAGACTTGAAGTAAGATTGATTCCGGAGCAAAATGCTGCCGAAGTTGCAGGGAAAATCGAAGAAATTGTTGGAAAATATGGCCATATAGAATTCAGAGAAAGATGGAATGGTTTTAAAATAGATGAGAATGAAGAAATAATAAAAAAAGCAGAAAATGCCTGCAAAATGTCTGGAATCCCTTTTTCTTTGGATGGAATGCCAAGCTGGACAGACGCCATAATATTCAATGAGAATGGCGTGAAATGCATAATTTTTGGACCAGGGAATTTAAAATACTCTCATACAGAAAATGAATACATCGAAATAAAAGAAATAGAAATAGCATCTCAATTTCTGGAAGCGCTGAATGAACTAATGGGTAAAGAGGGTTAAGGCCTTAACCTTTTTCTATCTCTGGGGAATAAAATGCATTCTCTGATGTTTGTCAGGTTAAGCAATCTCATTAGAAAACGTTCTATTCCGTATCCAAAGCCTCCATGAGGAGGCATGCCATAGCGGAAAGCTTTCAGATAATCCTCAAAATTTTCTTTGTTCATGCCCAATTCATCCATTCTTTTTATGAGCAGATCATAATCATGGATACGTTGCGCCCCTGATGCAATTTCCATTCCTTTAAATTCTAAATCAAAAGCCCTTGCATATTTGCCATCGAACATTGCATAGAATGGTTTTATCTCTAACGGAAATTTGGTTATGAAATAAAGCTCGTAATCAACATGTTTTGCTAGCAGGTTTTCTTCGTCTGTGCCTAAATCATCCCCCCACTTAAAATCTATCTCCTTCTGTAAAATTTCAACCACCTCATCATAGGTAATGCGTGGATAAGGCAATGATGGTAAATCTACTTCAACTTGTAAGATGTCTAATTCCTTGCTATTCTCATCCACTATTTTTTGGATGGCATAATCTGTCATTTCTTCCGCCACTTTCATAACTTCTTCCTCGCTCTCAATAAAAGCCATTTCTATGTCTATAGCTGTGGATTCATTCAGGTGGCGGGATGTATCATGCTCTTCAGCCCTAAAATACCAAGCTATCTCATATACCCTATCTAAGCCTGATGCCATTAACATTTGCTTATAAAGCTGGGGAGATTGCACCAGATATGCTGGTCTGCCAAAATAATCTATTCTGAATACTTCTGTTCCTCCCTCCGAGGAAGCTGCAGATATTTTAGGAGTATGTACTTCTACAAATCCTTTTTTTCTCAAAAATTCTGATGCAAAGCCAATGAAAGAGTGTCTTATCATAAAAATTGCCTTAACTTCGTCTCTCCTCAAATCAATTATTCTGTTGTCAAGGCGAGTGTCAAAATCAACATTCACTTTATCTATAACCCCCATAGGCAAAGGCGTATCCGCCTTGGCCAGCACCTCCATTTTTTCGATTAGCAATTCCCAGCCGTTCATTACCTTTTCATTTTCCTGGCATGTGCCATATGCTGCTATTACACTCTCTCTTGACAAAGAAACAAGTTCTTTAAATAACTCAGGATTTTGCTTTTTTATTGCTGTGATCTGCATTCTACCATATCTATCACGCAATATAACAAAAGCTATTCCACCCAAATTACGAATATCCTCAATCCATCCTGCTATGCTTATCTTCTTTCCATAATCCTTTTCGCCTATCTCTTTACTATAATGGCTACGAAGCATATTCATGATATGATTTACCCATTTATTTTTTGTGGAACTATTTCTTTACTATCAACTTAATATCGTCAAACCATACTTTTCCCGTGCCAGTTAAGGCCGCCCTGACTGTAATGCGTTCTGTGCCTTCTGGCACTGTAACAGTGGCAATACATTTTGTCCAGTTGCATGTCCCACTTAAAGGTTGCGTAGTTTGTGTTGTTCCAAAGGCAAGCAATTCATTGTTTTTGCCCCAGCACTGAATTACGATGGCAACATTCTCTGCATTTTCCATTTTAACCCAGCCCACCAACTCAATCTCTTTTCCAATTGGCACATCATACACATTCTGTGCCCAGTTGTTGGATACTGTAACATTATATACGTGTGTATTAAAAATGCAAACACTTTTACTACCACTATGCTTTATATCGGAAACCCACGACATATTCAGCCCTTCAGCTGGAACCATCGCCTTATACCAGTATGCCGGATTATCACCGACACCTTCTTCAAATCCCGAATTTTTAAGGAGATTAATTTCTTTTTCATGTGTGATATGAATAAAATATCCTATCAAAATTCCTGCGATAAGAGAAAATGCAATAATAAGCGGCAAAACATATTTCCTCTCCATTTTCTCTTTTAATTAACACGCATTTTTTTAAAAAATTTTTTATTCAATCTGCTCAAATGTGCACTCCTCAGGCTTTTTATCATTCCTTAGTCTTTTGAAAGATGGGCTTCTTAACTCCATGTCTTTTGTCATTTCAATATACTCAACTTCTGCCACTATTTTCGGCTCAACCCATATCATATTTGAAGGAGCTTTTTCAGCATTTACAGCATAAGCTTTTTCTACCTCTTTAAAGTTCTTAAGCAGATATTTCATAACTTCCTCTTCAAAACCAGTTCCTACTTTACCAATGTAATAAATTCCTTCTCCTTTATACAATCCCATTCCAAGAGCACTTATCTCTCTTTTTTCCCTTGTATAACCGATTATTATAACATCTATATTCTTCACATTCTTGATTTTAAGCCACTCATAGCGGCGCTCCCCCGGGTAATATCTGCTGCCTTTTTCCTTGGCAATAACTCCTTCCATATTCCTTTTTCTTATCTCCCCCCACAACTTTTCTCCATCTTCTGTTGTAAAAATGAGTTCGAGGTGCTCGCTTTTTTCAAACACTTTTTCCAAAAGCCCCTTTCTCTCTTCAAGGGGCTTTTTGATTAATGGCCTACCATTCATTTCCAGAATATCAAATATCACATAAGTAGCTGGAATTAACTTCGCTCTTATTTCTATTATCAAATCGCTATCAACATGCTCCCTTTTCTGCAGCAGATAAAAATCAGGCTTTCCTTCCTTATTGTAGCAAACTATCTCCCCATCAAAAACAACGTTGCTGTATTTCTCTAACTCCTTGCATATGAAAGGGTATCTCCTGCTTATGTTCCTGTTTCTCCTATTAAACAGCTTTACCTCTTCATTAATCTCCGCTATGCATCTTGTGCCATCGAGCTTTGGCTCAAAGATATAAGCATTGCTGTCCAAAATGCTTTTATTTCCCTTCTGACACAGCATTGGTGCATATTTCATTTTTCAATACTGGCCTTCAACGCTTCCATCAAGCTTACTTCCTCTTTAGGCTCTTCTTTTTCTATCACCACTTCTTCCCCTTCCATCTTCTTTCTTATAAGTTCCTTTAACTCTTCCATGAATGTATCCTTGTATTTGCTCAAATCAAATTCTTTGCTGTAATACTTTTCTATCAACATTTTTCCAAGTTCCTTCTCTTTCTCGTTTATCTCCGGCACCTCGTCCAAGTTTTCAAGTTCATCCATGCTTCTTATTTCATCATAATAATGTAAAACTGAAAGAAGCAGCCCTTTCCTATAAGGCTGTAAACAGCATAAATATTCCTTGTTTTTGATAACTACTTTCCCTATAGCTGCTTTCTTCTTCTCTTCCAGTAATTCTTTGAGTAAAAAGAATGCCTTATCCTTTTTCTTTTGCGGCACCATGTAATAGCTTTTGCTGTAATAAACAGGATCAATTTTATCTAAATCAACGAATTCATGAATTTCAAAGTTATCTGTTCTTTTAGGCCTTAAATTTTTGATTTCCTCGGCATCCAGAATGAAGTAATTTCCTTTTTCAAATTCCAGCCCCATAACAACATCATCTTTACTCAGTTCTTCACCATTCTCGCATACCATTTTATAGTGCACTGGCAACTTGTGCTTGCTGCAAAGCATTTTGAAACTAACCTGCTTTGATTTTGTCGCCGCATAAATTTTAACAGGGATGCTTACAAGTCCCCAGCTAATATTACCTGTCCAGCTCGCTCTCATCAATTTTTATTTTATGCCCTTTATAAATACTTTTATGTTTTGCACCTCTTTCGACCAGTTAATTTTAATCAACCAAAAAATGAAAAAGAAACAGTAAATGATATCCATCCTTTTATAACTCCTGATATTTTCAATTTTCATTTCAAGGTCCTAAAAAGAAAAGATGCGTCTCTGTTTACAGAAGCAAAATACTGCACACCATACATTCATTTAATCAATCTCCACTTTCAAAACTTTTTTATTTGCATTATAGGAGGGGGAGGAATTTATAAAAACCAAAGTGGATTATGAAATAATGGCCATTACAAGCTTAGAGGCATTGATGGAAAAATGGGAAAGATTCTTTCAGGAATATTGCAAAGACAAAATAGAAAGTGCAGCCTTGCTTTATCCAGAAAAAAAGAGTGTTTTGTTAGATTATTGGGATATTGATAAATATGATTCTGAGCTTGGAGAATATCTACTTGAAAAACCCTATCGGGCAATATATACTGCTGAAGAAGCTTTGAAGAGGATAGATGTCGCTGGAGAAGCTCCTCATCTTCATTTTAGAGTTAGAAACATACCCGACGCAAATAAAGTTGAGATTAGAGATTTAAGGGCAATTCATCTTGGCAAGTTTATTTCTGTAAGCGGACTGGTTAAAAAAGTTACTGAAGTTCGCCCCAAGCTGCAGGATGCCGCTTTTCAATGTCAGAAATGCGGGGCAATAATTAAAGTTCCGCAGGAAGAAAATATTCTTGCTGAGCCGATGGAATGTTATGCTGATCAAGGAGGCTGTGGAAGAAAATCCTCCTTTAAACTTCTGACTGAAAAATCTGAGTTTATTGATGCTCAAAAACTGGAGTTGCAGGAAAGCCCGGAAGGATTGAGGGGGGGAGCGCAGCCGATGCGCCTCATTGTTTATCTGGAAGATGATTTGGTAGGAGATGTTGTTCCTGGAGACAGAATAACTGTGAATGGAGTACTGAGAGTGCAGGCAAGAAGAAAGGGAAGGATGAAGCTTACTGAATTTAATAAGGTTCTGGATGCAAACAGCATTGAAATTAAAGAGCAGGCTTTCGAGGAAATTTATATAAGTGAGGAAGATGAAAAGAAAATAAAGGAGATAAGCAAAGACCCAATGCTATATGAGAAAATAAGAAATTCAATAGCCCCAACAATATATGGCTTGGAAACAGAAAAGGATGCTTTGGCTCTGCAGCTTTTTGGAGGTGTGCCAAAATACATGCCAGATGGCACAAGGATAAGAGGAGACATACATATCCTGCTTGTTGGAGATCCTGGTACAGCAAAAAGCCAGCTGCTTAGATATATATCGCAATTAGCTCCTAGAAGCATCTATACTTCTGGCAAATCAAGTAGCGCCGCTGGTTTGACGGCTTCGGCTGTAAAAAGCGATGAGTTTGGAGAAGGAGGATGGACTCTGGCAGCTGGTGCCCTAGTTTTAGCTGACCTGGGTATAGCATGCGTAGATGAGCTAGACAAAATGCAGCCCAAAGACAGAGATGCGCTGCATCAGGCCATGGAGCAACAGGAGATAAGTGTTGCCAAAGCAGGCATTAATGCTACGCTGAAATCAAGATGTGCTTTGCTTGGTGCAGCGCATCCAAAATATGGCAGATTTGACCGCTACTCCCCAATTGCAGAACAAATAGATTTATCGCCAACGCTGCTTTCAAGGTTCGATTTGATATTCGGTATGACGGACGAGGCGAATGAAGAGAGAGACAAGATGCTCGCAAGGCACATACTCGATGCGCACG
>JAJRYN010000074.1 GCA_024275755.1 archaeon
ATTTTTGGCAGCATGATTTTAATGGCGTCCTCATGCACTCCTATTCTTCTCAGCTCTTTTATTGCCTCATACACATTTCTTATTATACGCAACATGTTATCACATCGTTTTTGGCAACAGAGTGCCATGCAGGGTTACATTTGAAAGGATAAAGGTTGCAGGAGGTATTAAGGCAATTAATGCAATGAAAGGATTAATCACAGTAAGCATTATTGGAACCAGCGAAAAATTAATGTAGTAATGCAATCCAATATACTTTCTCACAGCATCTCTAACAAAAATTTTTATTGATAGAAGGCGGTAGCTTACATAAAGCATAGCAATGCTTAACACAACAAGCACAATAATCTGTATGATTTTTCCCTTAAACTCCTCAAATGCATAAAATGGATAGAAAAGAAAGAAAAGATATATTGCCTGCAGCGCATATGCCAGAAATTTGAATGAGAGTGGAATGAAGATTTTCTTGTTCTCCACTCTCACTCCAAGTTTTATAGCCAGTGTTTTCGCCTTTCCCTTATAATCATGCTCTGCATCTTTTAAGCCGCCTGCTATGAATTGCATGAATAATACTTGCAATGTGCCAAGCAATGCAACAATTAATGCAAGGCTGCTTAATTTGCCTACAGTCAATGCTCCATACAATATAATGAGAAATATGCCAGATGCCACAAATACATCCATTGCTGGCTTTTTTTTGCTTATAAAATCATATATGGTGATGGAAATGGCTGAGAAAATTAACAATATCATCGAAACAAAATTGGAATAAATATGTGCAACAAAAATTGCAATGACGAAAGATATAATGAGCATTGAAATGGTGAAAAACCATGCATTTTTCAGGCTTATTTTACCGCTAACTAACGGCCTATCTTTCAGCTCTTTTGATAACTTATCTATTTTGTAATCAACAATATCATTTAATGCAAACCCATAGCAATGGCCAAAAAAGCCAACAAGGAAAAAGAGGAATAGGCAGAATAAATTTTCTTCTCCATTACTGATTGCCCCAAGAACAGGAGCTATTGCTGTTAAACCAGCATTGAAGGAACGGGAGAGTTTAAGATACTCTTTTATCACATTCTGTATATGAAAATTCTATATTTTATTCTATCTATGCAAATGCATTTCATCATCTTTTCATCAGATTCTGACCCTTTCATCACTTGTCAGCATGATTAAATGCTTAACTCATTATAATCTTTATGCCATCATATATGAAATATAATCCAAAGAAAAGCATGAGAATGAAAGAAGTAGCAAGTAATCCCTTTTCCACATTCCTGAATTTCATTCCTTTATTTGAAGAAAATGAAACAAGCTCATACCATACAAAATCGCACATTTCATGAAATATTATTAGCGAAATTAAGCCCACTATTCCGAAAAAGGCAGCGTTTATGGCTAGGGTAAAGCCAACAGTAAGCCACCACATTATAAAATATGGATTTAATGTACTTAATGCAAATCCCGCAATAAAACCCTTAAGCTGTTTTCCTTCTTTTTCCTTCAGAGCAGAAAATGCAAAGTACAACAGGAACATGCCTCCCGCTATTCCAATTGCCGCTCTTATAGCATTGCTCATCTCAATTTTTCCAAAAATGAATAATGTAACTATTATTGGCACCTCTATCACTGCATGTCCTGTGGCAATTAGCAAGCCGGCGTGCCTGCTTTTCCGCCCCTCTGCTATTGCTGTGGCGAAAACAGGGCCTGGCATTAGAACGCCGCTTAAAGAAACGAGGATGACAGTGGTAACGAAGGCAATATAATCCATAGGAATATATATGCAGTATAAATTAATTTCATGGCAAAGTATTGCCCAAAATGTGGCTCAAGCAATGTTGACTGGGTTCTGCCTCAGACATGGAGCAAGTGGCGATGCAAGGATTGCGGGTATATAGGTGCATTGATTATAGAAAATGGCGAACTTGCAGAAGAAATAAGAAAAAAATGGAAAGATAAAAAACCATAATTATTTAAAATCATTTTATATTAAGGTTGTGGGAAAATGAACGTGACAGATTTCATAAATTTGCCGGTTTATACCAACAGAGGTATATATGTGGGAGAGGTGAGAAACGTTTTAATTGATGTCGATGAAAAATGCGTAGCAAAGCTTATACTAACAGAGACAAACAAAAATATTGTTGAAGGGGGCATGGATGTTGCAGTGCCTTATAGATGGGTAGCAGCAGTTGGTGACATTATAATACTGAGCTATTTTCCAGAGAGGGTAGAAATACCCAGTAAGAGCGAGGAAGAGGAGGAAGAGCAGGAGTGAGGAAAAAAATAAATATATAATTCCCAATATCAGATTATCTGGAGGGTTAAAAATGATTAAAAAACCGGTTATATTGGCTTTGGTCGGGGTCGTTCTACTTCTATGCCAGAGTAGCCATGCATTATCATGGGGTAAGATAGATGCAACCCCTGATACATCCATAGCATATGTTGAAAGATATGGATTACAGGAAGTGAGGCTCACTGTTGAATACCAACCATATTATTTTGGTTATCTGCCTGCTTATGTTGAGGTTTCTGTGGAAGGCAGCCCAAGCTGGCTTACTGTAATAGCTTCTCCGAGAACTTTTGTTCTCCAACCAAAGACTCCAAAAACAGTAACTCTTATCATGCAGGTAAAGGAACATGACATTCAGGCTGGGCAATCTGGCACTGTAGATATTGCGGTAAGAGGAAGGTTGGTTACGGGAGGAGTGCTGAGAACAATCGATGATGCAAAGCTATCATTAATAGTTGGTTACAATCCATTTACTGAAATTGCAATAAGTGCAATACAGCCCATAGAGAGAACATCCCCTGATAGAGAGTTGCCATTCATTATAAACATTTATAATTATGGAAATTCCCGTATCATTGTTGATCTCACTGCCGAAGAAAAGCCAGGAGACTGGAAATATGTTATAAGTCCATCTACAGTTGTTATTGAACCAAAACAACCAGGAGATGATACATTTCCATATGCAACGGTTACAATTACATTAACTTCTCCACACGGAACAGCCATCTCATATCATAATGACTGGGAGGATTTTGCAATAAAAGCAAAGGCAAGGGCTGAAGCACCATACTATGAATATCAGGGAGGAAAATGGGTTCGAAGAACAGACGAAATTGATTTGATAACAAAATATGAAACCACTGCCTATTTCTTGGCGAAAAATAAGGGATTCTATGTACCTGGCTTCGATGTGCTGATAATGATGGCAGGGATTGCAATAGCCGGCTTACTTATTGCTAGGAAGAAAAAGTAATATGCGAATTTTACCCCTTCTTTTCTTCCTTTTACTTCTTATTCCTCTAACAGATTTTGCCTCAGCAAAGGAACCCTTTGCGCAATTTATAAATTTACAGATCGACCCCGTAGATGGCACAACAGCAGAGATAGAGCCAACGAAGGAGTACACTTTTTATTTCAAATTTTACAATGGCGGCTCAATGAAGACAAATCTATATCTATTCTATGTTGAATTCAGGGTGGAGGTAGAAGGAGAGGGATGGGAAGCATATGTTTCACCAACATGGGATTTTTTCTGGCCAAACGAAACAAAAATTGGGAGAGTAAGAGTAGCAGCTTCAGCTAGGCCATCCAATTATGCCACCATACATTTATATGGGCGACTGCGCGATATATACGGGAATTGGCATTATGGTAACTTTACTTTTCAAGTAAAGGCGGCTCAATATCATTCTTTCGATGTAAGGCTGAATCAGACATTTATAAAAGGGAGGCAGGAAGAGATATACACTGTCCCTGTGAAAATAATAAATTATGGAAACTATGAAGATAGATTTTATATAAATACCGTTTATGCCCCTCAGAGATGGAGGGTTGCATTGTCTCAATCCCCTATAATAATACCCCCAAGAGGAGAGGTAACAGTTTATATGTATTTTGCAATCCCTCATGAGGGAATATATGTCCAAGAAAGAACAAATTTCATAATGCTGGAAATTAAATCCGAGGCAGCAGCAACATCAAAAACAGTGGCAGTTATTGTTGCGGTGAGTGGATTTCATCTCACACTTGGCCAGATAGTGGCTTTGCTGAGTAGCATGCCTTCCTTATTTTTGCTTGCTTTCATAGGAGTGGTGATACACAGAAGAAATAATCCCTTCACATATCTTCCAAAACCATGGAAAGAGGAGGAGGAAGAAATTGCCAAGCTCAGTTTGCCTCAGAGGAGGAAAATACTAAAAGAAATGAAAGAAGAATGGAAATCTGCAAAATATTTCATGAAATGGAAAATTAAGGATGAAAGAAAACTGGAGAAACTCAGGAAATTGAAAGAGGTAAAACAAAAGAAACTGGAAGAAAAAATAAAGGCTGAGTGGAATTCTGCATGGATGCCTGTATACAACAAATGGAAAGAGGAGTGTGAAAAAATAAAGAGAGAATATGAAAAAATGAATAGCAGGATAAAAGAAAAGATTGACAGAGCTAGAAAAATGGGAATAAAAATTGATGTTACATTGCCTGAATTAAAATATCCTCCAGAGCCTAAAAAACCAGCTATGCCAAAGATTCCAGAGTACAGATTGGATGAAAGAAGGCTAATACTAATTGAACCAGATGAAATAGAAATTGAAAGAATTCTGGCGCCAGTAAGAAAGAATAAAATCCTGGCTAGAAGAGATGCTGCAAGAATTGAGGAAATGAGCAAAGAGATTATAGAAAGAATGGCAAAATCATTTGAGACAATAGAAAGGAGGATCGATGCTGAAATAGCAAAGGCTAGGCGAGAAATGGAAAAAAGAAGAATAACGATTAGAAGAGAAAAAGAAAAAGAAGAAATGAGAAAAAAGTTTAAAAAAATGAAAAAATTGGCGTTGCTGCTGGCTATTTTTATACTTCTGCCATCTCTTTCGGGATGCTTATTTGAAAAAGGGGATAGAGATAATGATGGACTCCCCGACAGCAGAGAAAAGGAAGGATGGGATATTAATGTTGTATATCCAAAAGAAAAGAATATTACAACATACCATGTTGTCTCAGATCCAACAAAGAAAGATACTGATGGAGACGGTTTGACAGATTTGGAGGAATTTTTATACCCTGGAGGAAAGGCGACAGATCCAACAAAGAAAGATACTGATGGAGACGGTTTGACAGATTTGGAGGAAAAAATTCTCGGAACAGACCCAACAAGCTGGATACATGATGTTGATAAGGATGGTTTTATGGATTATGATGAAATTTTATACTATGAAAAACAGGGTATAAGCCATGAAAAGATCCTGCAGTATCTACAAACAAGCGATGTGGATAAGGATGGGGTGCTGGATGGATATGATATTGATCCTTTGAGAGATTTAAAAATAAAGGTATGGATAAAAGCCCTCATAATAAAATCCAATATGGATGAAAGTGATGGTAATATCGAAGTCACAATAAATATTTCCACGGGAGAAGACTGGGCAGAGTTCCCATCAGGAATCCCATATTATATAGTGCCTGTGAATAAAAATGAGAGCATAAATTTCAGCTGCATACTAGATATAGATGATATAGGTGTTCCAGGGAATGCTTCTAGTGCATTTATGATAGTAATTAAAGATTTAGACGAGGGAGCAGAAATGAAGCTGATAGACACTAAAGATGGCATTCCTCAATATGATTTTGTCAGGGTCTTTAGCGGGAATGAAGCAGTTTATGCAGTCGATTTCAATATTTTCACAGATTGTCATGCATATCATACTGGCGGCGTCGACGGCGAGTTATGGTTTGAGATAATGGATGTTAGTGAGCCCGTAAAGAGTTAAATTCTTATATAGTTAAACAATGCATTTAACATGAGAAAAAAGCTATTAGTGGCTGTGATTTTAATTGCATTCGTTCTCCCTTCAGTAGCAGTTGACTTTAAAAACGTCTCAAAAAAAGAGTTTATTACAAAAGAAACAAAATTGACAAACGGTCCACAAGAGGTAGCAATTGTTGTTGAAATAAAAAGGATAAGGAGTCTCAATATGCATAACCAGACTGTATATCTGAAAGTGCTTATAGACGGCAAAGATAGCATATGGTGGAAGCAAGTATATAAGGGTATAGATATATGGCCTGAATGGGCTTTTGCCTATAACTTTGTTGAATATAAAGAAAATAAAGAAGTACCAATTCAAATAGAATTATGGAGAAAAGGAATAATTGATAAACCATGTGATATTTCAAAGAAAAAAGGAGATTATTTATATGGTAAAACGCTGACAATATTTTATAACCTAACCAGTGGAGAATGGTATGGAGATGATTTTTTGGGAGATGGAAATGGTTATGGGCATAGTAGCGGAGGAGAGGATGGAAATTACAATGAAGATGATTATGAAATATGGTTTGATGTACGTGAAATAATTAATGGAAGCTGGTGGGGAAGAGAAGACCGAATGACTTACTGGGAAAAAATCAAATATGGATTGGATCCAAACAAAAGCTATGGAAGCTTAGATTTAGATGGTGATGGAATACCATCGGACTGGGAAGATAAATATGGTTATAATCCATTGGTGGCGGAAAACCACAAACAACTTGATCCAGATAATGATGGACTAGATAATGTGGAGGAATATAAGACAAGTCAATGGCTTTCTGATCCATTTTGCCCTGATGTATTTGTTGAAGTCGATTTTATGAAAGCTAAATATCCATGGCAAAAGGACTATGTCTTACCAAAAGAGAGTCAAGAAATGATTATTAATGCATTTGCCAGGCACAACATAACCTTGCATTTTGATGATGGTTCAATGGGTGGAGGAGGAGATTTAATCCCATATGATAACAAGATGTATGGCGATGAATTAATAGCGGCTAGAGAGAAATATTTTCTTAATGGCGACCCAAACAATTGGAGAAGAGGTGTTTTCCATTATGCCATAATGTGCTGCCAGATGGGATGGGGCGGCAGGCCAGCTGGTGGGAGGATGTTTTATATCGATAGTTTTTGCGTTGGTGTTCAATATGTTCGTAAATGGCTATGGAGCATCAGGCTAGAAGGAAGTGATTATACCACTGCCTTGGCAAGTGTAACAATGCATGAACTTGGTCATACATTGGGTTTGTACAGTTTTGATGGCATTGATAATGAAACAACTCGTTTCCCATGGCAACGCGGCTATTGGATATGGGCAAACTACAAAAGTTGCATGAATTACAGATACGTTTATAAGTTGGTAGATTACTCTGATGGTGACGATCCAGATCATGATCAAAACGATTGGGAGGTTATAAAAGAAAGATTGCCTCGCTTTCAGGGTGATTGGTGGTGAAAAAAATAGCGTTTGTCTTAATGATCGCCTTACTGCTGCTTGTGGGTTGTTTGGAAAAGAAAGAGAAAAATCCACCGTACATTGAACTTAATATAGATGGCGAAGAAGGAGAGAATGGATGGTATGTAAGCAGCATAACAATAACTCTCAATGCATATGATAACGAAAGCAAAATTAAGGAGTTAAAATACAGAATAAATGGAGACATGTGGAAAGATTATGTGATGCCATTTAAAATACAAAATGATGGATTTTATTTCATAGAGTATTATGCAAAGGACGGGAATGGAAATGAAATTTATAAGAATATTACAATAAAAATAGATAAGACGGAACCCACAATAAATTTCTTGAATTTTGAGCCTGGCTATATTTATTTTAGAGGCAGGAAAATGATTACGCCACGCATACCAAGAGATACAATGATAATAGGTGATTTCACAATAGAGGCGGAGGCGAATGACAATCTGGCAGGGCTACAAAAAGTTGAGTTTTATCTTGGCGATGGGATAGCATTTGAAGACAATCAGAAACCATATGAATGGGAAATTGAAAGCGTTGTAGGCGTTTATAACATAACTGCTGTAGCATATGATTATGCTGGCAATTATGCAGCTATCACTATTCCGGAAGTGCAGATAATAAATCTTTAGCTAACTATCTTCTCCACTTCATTTCTTTCAATAGCCATTTTTAGCTCTAAAGCCATTCTCCTACCAGTTGACATATTGCATCGCCATAATGCATTGCCATATGGATGTCCTAGCCACATGTGTACATTTGTTCCTCCTCCTATACGTGGGGCAACATCATAAATGTAAAAATTCAGGTCTTTATCGACGCATGTCTGGAGGCAGAATGGGCCTATAATGCCATAGTCGTAATATTTTTTGCACGCCTCAACAAATTTTTCAGCAAGTGAAAAAGCCTTTTCAAGCAATGATTCGCGTAGCGTTGCCATATTATGTCCGCAAACAGTATACTCTGGTATCTTCTGCTTTTCAGGCAGACTTAGTTGCTGATCAGCTGGCAAACGAACATGTCCATCCAGGCTTGTTTCAAAACGCCAGTCTATGCCGAGTAATTCTATTTGATTGAGTAAGGGGGAGTAAAAGAAATCCAGATTGAAAACAGGCCCAATGATGTATCTTTCAATTCTTGCTTTCTTTAAATCTTCTTCTGTTATCACCCCTTGCCTAATCAATTTTTCAGCCTTTTCCCTGTATTCTTTATATGATGAACAGGTGAAAAAACCTCTCTCCAGCTTTTTTACAGCATGATGTAGTTTTACGATGCATAACTCGTCTATTTCCTCCGGATTTTCTATTTTTTCTGGAAATGGCATTCCCTCTTTTTCCAGAAGCCAGTAATAATCACGCTTCTCTCCTCTTTCCTCCATTCGTAGCAGGCAGCGAGAACCAAACATTGGAACATAAAATTTATTCTCTATTTCATCCAAGCTGCAATAAGATGTGAAGGAGCGATTTGGGATGAAAATAACATTCTCCTTCCTTAACTTTTCCTGATTTTCTTCTTTCAATATTTCCTTAAATTTATCAAAAATCCATGCTTCATCAACGCATCCTATATCTCTGCTGCCAACTTTTTTTCTCTTAAAATATTCTGCATATGTTTTATGCCTTCCTTTCTGGCATATGGCTATTGTATGAAAACCTTCTTCCTTTGCACCATCAAAAGTGTCTAAGGCAGAATGGGAAGCGACAGCAGCAATCTTTATTTTATCGATATCATATTCTTCCAGGATTTTCCATATTTCCTCCCTTTCAATCATATGAGTAATACAATCATGTTTTTAAAATGTATTTATGAAAAATGGAATGAGTTGGTTTCATTGGATTATTATATGATGGCTTTTCTCGTATTCTTTATTTATCCAGCGAAAAAAATATTTTTCATTATTTCAAATTTTAAAATTTTGATAACACAGTTCTGCAAAATTGGCAAGGCATTTATATTTCTTGAGCATAACAAGAAGAAGGTGATATGGTGGATAAGAGAGAAGATTTAGCAGGCCCCGGTATAGGAGATTATGCAGAAATAGAGAAAATTTTACCACAGGACTATGAATCATTGCTGACTCCAAAAGAAACACAACTTGCAATTTTCGCAATAAAAGATTACATTGAGGAAAATTTGTGCAAGGAGCTCAATCTTATACGAGTTACCTGTCCTTTAATTGTTGATGCAGAGAGCGGTATAAATGATTACTTGGATAGAGATGGTTCCCGCACCCCCATAGAATTCCCATGTGGACTCGGGCTGGAAAAACCAATTCGTGCCCAGATAGTTCAGGCAGCGACTAAATGGAAGAGATTGGCATTAAAACAGTTTGGAATGAATGTTGGCGAGGGAATACTTTGCGACATGCGTGCTGTAAGGAAAGATTATTTTCTCGACCATGACCACAGTGCATATGTTGACCAGTGGGACTGGGAGAAAGTAATAACAGAGGAACAACGCAATCTGGATTTCCTTACCGAAGTAGTGAAAAAAATCTGGAAAGTAATTAAAGGAGCTGAAGGCCATGTCCAGAGGCTTTTCCCTCAATTGAAGGGCAAATATCCAAATCTGCCAGACAATATCAAGTTCATGCATGCAGAAGATATTTTTGACATGTACCCAGATTTGCCGAGAAAGCAGCGTGAAACAGAAATATTGCAGAAATATCCTGCAATCTTCATCTATGGAATAGGTTATCCTCTGAAAGATGGTTATCCTCATGAACTGAGAGCAGCAGATTATGATGATTGGGTTACGGAAACAAAATCCGAGGATGGGAGAACAATGCACGGACTTAATGGCGACATCCTTGTCTGGAACCCCGTGACAAAAAGAAGGCACGAGCTATCTTCAATGGGCATACGTGTAAATGCCGAAAGCCTGATAAAACAGCTTGAGCTTTCTGGCCAGCTTGACTTTCTCAAATACCCATATCATCAGGCAATACTGAATAATGAGATTCCATTGAGTATTGGCGGCGGCATAGGGCAGTCACGCACATACATGCTTTTGCTCAGAAAAGCGCATATTGGAGAAGTCAGTGTAACTGTATGGCCAAAGATACTTAAAGAAATGTGCGAAAAGAAAAATATTCATGTGCTGGAATAAATAAACTTACTCTCCAATTATACTAACTGCTATCCTGCGATGTCTTCCCTCAAATAGCTCCACTAAAAAAATTCGCTGCCATGTTCCTAGCGTGATTTTACCTTCTATCACTGGCAAAGCTATGCTGCTTCCGAGCAACTGATTCTTTATATGGGCTGTGGCATTGGCAACGCCTTCATAGCTATGACGATATCGTCTGCTTAAAGGCAATATCTCATTTAATGCATCTGCCGTATCTGCATGAACGTCTCTATCGCCTTCCTGAATAACCAAAGCTGCTGTTGTATGCATCTCGTGCAAAACAACGATGCCATTTTTAATTCCGCTTTTTTCCACTCTTTCTTTTACTTTTGATGTAATATCAATATAATCTCCTCTTTTGCTAGTATTTACTCCTATAAAATCCCCAAATACCTTCATGGATTGTAAAACTGCGGAATCTAATAAATTTTTGGTGTTATTGATAAAGCTATTTACTCCTTCCATATGTAGCAATTGAGAAGACGAATAAAAGAATAAATGAAAACAGCAAAGCAATTATTGCTGGCAGAAAACCAAAAGTTTTGAAAGGATGGAAAGCATGAAGGAAAACAATTGCTTCCCCCCCTATAATGCTTGCAATACATCCCCATTTTGTCGCCTTTTTCCAGTATAATGTTGCTATGGTGGCAGGAAATAAAACCACCAAGCCTGAGAATGTTGTTTTAACTAATGTGCCCATAATTCCTGTTCTGGGGCTGTAGCCGAATATAACGAATATTATGGAAAAAATTGTTAACAAGATTGTGATTATTTTACTGTATTTTACCTTCTTACCAAATAAATCACATGTCAATATTGTGGATATGGAAAGCAGTTGCGAATCAGCGGTAGACATTAAAGCAGCCAGAGCACCAACAATAACAAACGAAAAAATGAAATGAGGTGTATAATTCTCAACCATTACTAGTAGCACACTGTCCGGATTGTTTATTTCTATTCCTGTTCCATGAGCCCATACGCCAATCAAGACAGGAAATAAAAAGAAAAATGAAATGAGGAGAGGATATAACACCATAGCTGCTTTTAAAGATTTCTCACTCTTTGCGGTATAGAAGCGAGTGAAAATTTGCGGAAACATGGGATCACAGAAAATCCAGAGTATAAGGAAGGATAACCATATCTCCACGCTAAAATATCCATTTGGTCCGGGTCTTGAGAATAGAGAGGCATTGACTTCAAATGCTGATTGCGTTGCCTTTTCCGCTCCTCCAAGAGAAACTGCAATAAAAGAAAATGCTAAAATCATTGCAGCTATCATTACCATTCCTTGAAAAACATCTGTCCAGCCTGATGCTTTCATTCCACCTGAAAGAACATAAAGGCAAATTATTGCCATCACAGCAATTGCTCCAATTTTCATGCTTAAGCTTGGAAAAATTATCTGTAAAATATAGCCAGCCCCAATTGCCTGAATCGCTAAATATGGAATGGTGAATAATGACATTATCATAGTAAATAAAAGTTGTAGCCCTCTGCTGTTATAATGGCCGCCAATTAATTCTCCGGGTGTGATATACCCTTTATCTCTTCCAATTTTCCAGATTTTTCTTCCAAGAATATAAAACATTATCGCCATGAAGGAAGTCCCTAAAGCCATTATTCCATATTGTCCCAAGCCATCTGTGTATGCTTTGCCTGCAAATCCTAGAAATGTAAAAGCAGAAAAGTTTGTCGCAGCTAAAGTGAAAAATAAAATGAGGGAACCAAATCTTCTGTTGGCAAGGAAATAATCCTCCGGCATAGCTTTTGTTTTTTTATGAGCATATATGCCAATTAAAAGCAAAATGAGGAAATATAGCAGAAGAAGCCATATCATTTTTCCTCCCTCCATGCATATTTTGCAAATAGAGCAAATGCTATTGAA
>JAJRYN010000075.1 GCA_024275755.1 archaeon
CAGTCTCTCTTTTAAATCCAAAGCTGCTAACTGATAGCTATCTGTCACTATCGCCGTTTTTATTTGCATTTCCTTTAATTTTTTCACCACATACTCTGCATCTTTGTTTAGGGGTATTTTCCTGAATATTTCCAAAAATTCTTTTTCTGTCATGCATCTCAGCAACTTTGCTATCTCTATTGTTTTTTTGTATGGCTCTTCTTTGCTATCTATTATTTTGGCCAATTTGTCTCTGCATCCTTTCTCTTCCGCTATTTTAAATATTGTTCTTCCATTCAGCAAGGTGCCATCCATATCAAATACCACAAGTTTATACGCCATATTTTTTCTCAACAGCGGCTTTTATGAACCCATAAAACAATGGGGCTGGTTTTAGTGGACGAGATTTAAACTCCGGATGGAATTGCGAAGCAATGAAATAAGGGTGATTCGGCAACTCCAGAATTTCCATTCTTATCTTGTCCTCTGCAATCCCAGAGAATACTAAGCCATGTTTCTCCAGCATATCTATATATTCAGGATTTACTTCGTAACGGTGACGATGCCTTTCATATATCTTTTTCTTCCTATAAAGGCTGTACGCGAGTGTTCCCTCTTTAATTGTTATAGGCTGGGCCCCCAGTCGCATTGTTCCTCCAAGTTGTTCAATGCCATATTGCTCCGGCAAAATCATTACAATAGGATGCTCTGTATCTGGCTTTATTTCTGTAGAGTGGCAATCCAAGCCCAAAACATTTCTTCCGTATTCAACCACGGCCAGCTGGAAACCAAAGCATATGCCCAAAAATGGGATTTTATTTTTCCTTGCATGCTCTATAGCCATTATCTTGCCTTCTGCACCCCTTTCGCCGAATCCCCCAGGCACAAGTATCGCATCTACACCTTGGATTTTCTTTCCTTCCTCGATTTCCTCTGCTTCAATCCATACAACATTAACTTTCGTATCTAATTCGGCTCCAGCGTGACGGAATGCCTCCAGTATACTTATATAGGAATCACCTAAAGCAGTGTATTTTCCAACCATTGCAACATTTACAACTTTTTTTGCCCCCTTTATTCTATTCACAAAATTTTCCCATTCTTTCAAATCTGCCTCCTTATATTCCAGCGAAAGACTCTGAAGTATGTATTTTGAAATGCCCTGCCCCTCCAGAATTAATGGCACTTCATATATACATTCAACATCTGGTGAGGAAAAGACAGCATTAACTGGCACGTTACAAAACAATGAAATTTTTTCTTTTGTCTCTTTCTTTAATGGTTCAGGGGAGCGAGCAACTATTATGTCTGGAGAAATACCTATTGCCCTTAACTCCTTAACACTGTGCTGTGTGGGCTTCGTTTTCTGCTCGCCTACAACTTTAAGGATTGGAACCAGTGTTGTATGGACAAAAACAACATTCTCTTCTCCTTCCTCAAGATGAAGCTGTCTAACTGCTTCCAAGAACGGCATGGATTCAATATCTCCAACTGTTCCTCCTATTTCCACAACACAAATATCTGCGTCGCTTTCCTCTGCCACCCTTCTTATCCAGCTTTTTATTTCATCAGTAATGTGAGGAACGATTTGCACAGTTTTGCCGAGATAGTCGCCACGCCTTTCCTTTTCAATCACATTCTTGTATACTCTGCCTGTTGTGATGTTGTTATCTCTGCTTAAATTAATGTCAAGAAAACGCTCGTAGTTGCCTAAATCTAAATCCACTTCGCCTCCATCTTCCAGAACAAACACCTCGCCATGCTGGAATGGATTCATTGTGCCTGCATCGCAGTTGAGATATGGATCAATTTTTATTGCTGTAATTTTATAACCTCTGCTCTTCAAAAGCAGGGCTATGGAAGAAGTAACTATTCCCTTGCCAAGTCCAGATAAAACACCGCCTGTTACGATGATGTATTTTGGCATAACTATAATAGAAAAGAGATTAAAAGAATTAACGGTTTTTGGCAAAGCGTGGTGAATGAAAAATCAAACGAAAATTATGAGCGATGAAAATAATGTTCAGAAGAGGAAATGTTCACTTTAATTCTTTTTTCATCTTTTCTGCTGTATCGATGCTTTGCTGAGCAAGAGAAAGACAGGCAAGAAAGTCATCTAGAGTATGCAGAATGGAAAGGATATCATTTGCTTTTGCCTCTGCTTCGATGTAATTTCCTGTAGCCCTGCTTTCAATATACCTCTCATTATCTATTTTAATTGCGTCATTCAGCATCTTTGCCTCTTCTTCGCTTTTGCATTCTATCCTTATTTTACATTTAACCTTCATATTTCTCATAGATTTCAAGCAATTTATCCGCCATTTTTTCAATGCTATATTGTTCAACAAATTCTCTAGCTTTTTTTACTATTCCTCTATCTTCCAGAGCCATAATAATTTTTTCTGCAAAATGACAAGCATCATGTGGATTGGCGAGATAACCATTTTCTCCATCTTTTATGAAATCAGGCAATGCTTTGGCATCGGCGGCGACAACAGGCACGCCGGCAGCCATGGCTTCAAATGCCACTATTCCCTGTGTTTCATACAGAGAAGGAAAGGCGAAAACATCTGCTGCCTTATAATAATCTGCAAGCTCTTCATCGCTCACAAATCCAGTGAAAACGAAATGCTCTGCAACTCCTTTTCTTTCTGCTTCTTTCTTCAGTTCTTTTCTTGCCGGGCCTTCGCCTACAATAATGAAAATGACGTCCTCTTTTTCGAGGATATAAGGGGCTGCATCTATCAACAAACTGATATTTTTTTCTTTTACTACTCTTCCAACATGCAAAATAATTTTTTTGCCATGATATTTTTCTCTTATTCTGCTTCCATCTCCTTTCTCAAATCTATTTAAATCAATGCCTGTTGGCAGAACTTCCACATGCTTCTGACATATTTTACTTATTCTCTCTGCCACATAATGGCTTGGAGCTATAACACATGAGCACTTTTTGCAGTAGCAGCGAAGCCATTTATAAAAGAATTTTTTTGCCATCTGCTGCATTTTTTCATTTTTAAATAGCATGTAAACTGAATCATCGACAAAAGTATGAAATGTGAAGATTAAAGGAATGTTAAATTTGCCAGATGCTATCAGAGCATGAATGCCCATTATTCCTGGAGAATGAGAATGAATTATATCTGGCTCAATCTTTTTTATTATCTCTCTTGTCCTCATGGAAAAAACGGAGAAAAAAGAGGGAAATTTATACTGAGGATATGGGGAAAAAACTTTTGATTTGTAGTAAAATATATCTCCTTCCTCTATATTTTCACTCCCTGGAGCGAAAATATATATCTTGTGTCCTTTCTTTTCTATAGCATTTTTAAACATTAGCAAAGAAGTAACAACTCCATCTCTATTGGGCAGCCATGTATCAGTAAACCATGCTATTTCCATTTTACACCAGCTATTTTCATTGAAATGACGACAGATATCAAAGCCACTGCCTCTCCAGCAACAATATCTGTGAGCCAGTGAATGCCCAAATACAAAGTTGCTATAGGTATCGAGACTGCAAATAGCAATGCAACATATTTGTATCTTTTGTAATTTCTAATCCATGCAGTATATGCCATTATGGCAGAAAGACAGGAATGAAGACTAGGAAAACAATTATTCAGAGTGGTAAACTTGAAGAATATACTTATAACGCTGGGCCATATTTCCTGTAACCTGAAATATACAGGTCTGCCTTCATACCAGCCATAATTCTGACTGCTCCACCATGTGTCATGAACAGGGAAGAAAAGGAGGAAGGGCAAAGATATTGCTATGGCTATTGCATACCCTATTACCGCAAATTTGAGAGACTTTATATCCTTTGAGACCATGTAAAGAATGGGAGTGAAATAAAGTAAGAATGGAAATCCTATCATATAAACGAAAGCAAAATAATAGTCGAGTAAAGGATTCCTTATTGTCTGAAAAGCAGCAACCAAATCTCCTTCTATTTCGTATATTTGTCTAGTAAAATCTAGACCAAATCTTGAGGAGATAATGGGGTCTATTTTCACCTCCACCATAAAAAGAGCAGATACCGTCAGGAATAGGATGCCGAATACAATAAGATGGGGTAAATCCGTATATCTCAACTTCTTAACCCTGACTTCTCTAAATAAAAATATACCTGCTATAGTCAGAAATAGGTTGGCAGTTAAAAGCAACAGGGTTATTTTCATTTAAAGAGATAATAATATCCTATTTTAAGTATTTTTTGTTTTTATTTTTATTATGTGGAGTGTCAAAAATCACTTTTCCTATTTCACGGATAATGTTTCAACACCATATCGTTCATTTAATTAACAACCCCTATTTCTTGTACTCGTACATCAATAAATCATCAATAAAATTATAAACCTCTGTCAATATTATGTTTGCCTGCAGGGGTAGCCAAGCCAGGCCAACGGCGCAGGACTTAAGATCTCACCATAGAAGGGTTCGATGAGAAATCCTGTGGTGTAGTCCTTCGTGGGTTCGAATCCCACCCCCTGCACTATTTTACCAAAAATTTTCGAACTCGTCAAAAATGAATGGATGGCCGTTATTGGCTAACTCGTATAAAAGGAGAAAATATAAGGGGTAACAACTCATCCTGTTATTATTCAAGAAAATGAAATTTTTCATTAAATTTTTATAAACAATAACTGTTTATATAATCAATGGATTTATTAGAGCAAATAGAAAAGGGAATAATAGTGGAAGTGGAAGATGTTAAAGAAGCAATAAGTGTCGATAAAATCGCTCATGGTGTCATAATAAGAAATTTTGATTTAGAGCTTATTGAAGAAACACTCGATGCTATCTCCATTCCAGTTATTGCAAGTTGCAGAATAGGACACTTCATCGAGGCAAAAATTCTTGAAAAGATAGGTGTGGCAATGATAGATGAGAGTAACCCTAATGAAATGGAATATATTGACAAGAAAAATTTCTCCATTCCTTTCATCTGCAAAGTGGAAAGCATGGAAGAAGCAGCCAAAAGGATTGAAGAAGGAGCGGCAGCAGTGAGAACAGAATTTGGGGGCATTGATGAAGTGAGCTGGATCATTAAGGAAGCAAAAAATAAAAATTTGGAAGCGAAAATATTTGCCTCTCTGGATGTTGCCACCCCAGCAGATATTGCCCTCTTATTTCAGGAAGGATGTCACGCAATTATAATTTCTTCCGCCCTCTTCCGTTCCCCAAATCCTCCCAAGCTATTAGATGCGATTGTTAAAGCTGCAAGATATTACAATGATATAGAAAAAATCTTTCTTTTTTCGAAAACAATAAACAAAATATTACCCTCCCAAGCGAAATAAATATAAAACCTTCTCCTTTTATTTTTTGGAGGTAAAAAAATGAGAAAAGAGATAGTAATAGTGATAGGAATTTTGATGTTGTTGCCAGTGATTAGCATAGCATATGAGAAAGATGAACCAAACAATGATTTTCAACATGCAACATTGCTGAAGGAAACAGCAAAAGGAAGTGTCAGCTTTGAAG
>JAJRYN010000076.1 GCA_024275755.1 archaeon
AGCCTCGTCCTTCATGAGCTTTTGGCACCAAGCCAGCGACATCAATTGCCTCTATCGGAACATATCTTATGCCGTCGATGCAGCGGGAATTCTTCGGATTGCATTGTACGCCGTATTCTTTGCAAGGGCATTCAGTTCTGGCATACATTACTCCCCTATTTGCATTTATTGTTGTAAAAGGGTAATCGGCCATCTCGGCATTTGCATGAGTGGCCGCATTGAAAAAAGTGGTTTTTCCCACATTCGGCTTACCAACTATTCCTATTTGCACCATAATATCAGCTGAAATAATGTGTAGCTTCTTCCTTATCTTTTTTCTTTCTCACTTTCTTTTCCTGAATTATGTCAATGGCTAGAATCATGCCTATTGGGATTATTCTTATAAGCCCTTCTTTTGGACCATGTGAAGAATCCATTTTTATGCATATTCCTCCTTCATCTTTTGAGATATATGAATAGCCTACAAAAGTGCCACTTGTCTGCATAATTTCTTTTTCTGAACCAACTGAATAGACAACATATTTAGAGCCAGGCACCAGTTCAATTTCCTTTTCTTTCATTCCAGATACCTCCTTTCCACAAGTTTTTGAAGATGAGCCACAGTTTCAGCATAATTCTCCATCGCCACTTTTACATGAGCCTCCACGAAATTCCAGGCTTTGGCAAGATTACCATATTTAAGACGGTAGGTCTTTTTAACCTTTTTGCCCTCCCCTTCCTTGCCCTCCTCGAGTATATCCATACTTTTGAGTTTATTTAAATGCCTGTAGACTGTTGCTTTCGTAGCCTTCAGTGTTGTCATTAATTCATCGACAGTCCATTCTTTGTTGGGATGGAGTAAAAAACATTCAAATAATTTATATGCAACAGAATCTTCATCTGCATTTTCTGGCATATATCCAATCAATTTCAAAAATTTAACAGCAACTTTTGTGTAATCATCTTCACCAGTCAAAGGGCTGCTTTTAACAACTCTTATTTCAAATTCCATATTGGTTTAATAGTATAACAATTTATAACTTTATGCAATTATAAGATTTTAACGTAAGAGACAACATCAGTTTCTTCGCTGTGTCCTGCCTTATCTACCGCAACAACCTTTATTTTGTTAAATGATAATAAAAATTCTCTTGGCAATTCTATTTCATACGGAGCAACATAATCTCTCCATAGAATTTCGTCATTGAGAATAAATTCCACATAATGTATGCCAGATGTAGCATCCTCTGCTGTTGCTGTAGCAACAAATTTTCCTATAATGAATGTATTGCCAAATAATGTTGGCATTATGCGACGATTTGCTATATATATGTAACCTTCTTCTGGAGCAGTTAAGGTTACGGTTGGCTTATTCGTATCTATTTTAACTGTGAAATTCTTTTCCTCCTCAACATTTCCTGCATTGTCCACGCTGTAATAATGAATCACATGTTCACCATTTACAGAGAAGTTAAATGCTCCTTCATATTCCTGCCAATCTCCATCATCTATTTTATACATTGTGTAATTAACCCCAGCCAGATTATCTGTTGCCTGCAGAGATATAATTGCATAATCTTTAATCCAGTTATTCTGTCCATATGTTGCATTTATGCTGTAATTTGTTTCCGGAGGGGTTAAGTCTATGCCAACTGTGAAATTCTTTTCCTCCTCAACATTTCCTGCATTGTCCACGCTGTAATAATAAACTGTATGGACGCCTTCCCCACTAACTGTAAAATTGCCCTCATATTTTTGCCATTCATTATCATCTATTTTATACATTGTGTAATTAACCCCAGCCAGATTATCTGTTGCCTGTAAGGATACAGTAACATTTCCATTATACCATTCTTTTTCAGGTTCCAGTGTATAGTTTGTTACTGGAGGAGTTACATCAACCAGAACTTCTATGTTATCATAGTCGCTTGCTCCATCATTATCATATACAGTTAAATTAACGATATAGATGCCTTCTTCATCGTATTCATGGCTTACAATTTTTCCTTGTCCATCTTTTCCATCTCCAAAATCCCAGGTATAGTTTACAATATATCCATCCAAATCATATGATCCATTGCCATTAAATTCAACAGTAAGGTTGTTGGATATTATATCCTTTCCAGCATCTGCAACAGGGGGAACATTCAAAATAGTTATTTGTTTTTCCACATAATCTGTATTTCCAAATTTATCGATGACAACAAGCCTCACTGTATATGTTCCATTATCTTCATATCTATGAATTGGATTCTGTTCTGTGCTGCTTTTTCCATCGCCGAAATACCATATCCATGCAATGATGTCTCCTGTAGAATTGTCATAAAATTGTACTTCTTCTAGATCAGTTGGAGTTTCTGGACTCCAGTAAAAATCTGCGTGCAAACTTATTGCCTGCGCATTAATAAAAGCAATTAATACCACTGCCAACAATCCTACTGCTGCCCTTTTCATACAAATCGCTTCTAAAATTTGTTTTGATTATTTATGTATTTCGATGGATAGTGAGAGTATGTCTTAGCAACATGAAAAATTA
The DNA here is from genome assembly GCA_024275755.1 of archaeon. Classification (GTDB taxonomy): domain Archaea; phylum Thermoplasmatota; class E2; order UBA202; family JdFR-43; genus JdFR-43. Next base: position 2,516 of record JAJRYN010000076.1, read on the forward strand.
ATGAAGTGAAAAGGAAATCTCAGAGAAATATTCAAGAAGATGGATTTTTTTCATTTTCTCTATCATTAGCAACAAAATATATTTTATATTGGAAACTGATTAAAATTAGATGGAAGAACTCCTGCCAAAAAGATATATGATTCTTTTAGAAGTTGCGACAGGAGAATACTACAATTTG
>JAJRYN010000077.1 GCA_024275755.1 archaeon
AACAGGAGAAGTGATATTGAACAATAGCATGCTAACCAAAAAATTTGAAGGATGCAAAATCCATTCCATTTGCAAAAAAGAAGTTCTTCAAAAATTATGCAAGCAACTTGGGATAGAGACAAAAGAAGCGATGGCAGTTGGAGATGGTAGTATAGATATATGTATGCTGAAAGAAGCTGGGCTGGGAATCGCATTTAACGCAGATTATGAGGTTAGAAAAGCTGCAGATGTTAGCATAAGCGATTTAAGCGAAATATTAAAATATGCTGCGGGAGTGTGAGTCATGGATATAAAGCAGGAAGAGGTTACAACACTTCATGATATTTGTGTTGATGATGAAGAATTGATAAAGAGTATAAGAGAAGTTGCAGTAGAACGCCCAATCACCATCATAATGCCGATGCTTTACAGGGAATTAAAAAATAGAGCAATAAATAACATTGTTAAAGGCCTTAACAAATGCGATTATGTTGAGGAAATACTTATACCCTTATCTGCGGAAAGTAAAGAAGAGTTCGAAAAAGTAAAGCGATTTTTTTCTAGGCTTGAGCCCAAACATTATGTGATATGGTGCAACGGAGAAAAAATCACAAAGCTACTGTATGAGCTAAAGGAAGAAGGAATAAATGTGCTGAAATATGAAGGAAAAGGAAGGGATGTATGGATAGCTTTGGGCATAGCGAGCCTTCGCTCATATGCCATAGCGCTTCATGATGCTGATGTGCAAACATACAATGAACTCATTCCAGCAAAACTTCTTTTTCCAATTCTTGAGCCAGAGCTGGATTTTAAATTCAGCAAAGGCTATTATGCAAGGGTTAATTTACAGAAAAACATTATTTATGGAAGAGTATTCCGTTTATTTTTACATCCATTACTCAAAGCTTTGGTGGACGAAATAGGATATGAGCCTGATTTTCTAAATTTTTTAAGGGCATTTCGTTACCCTCTGGCTGGAGAATTTGCAATGACAAGAGATGTTGCCATAGACGTTGATGTGCCGGGCGACTGGGGAATAGAAATAGGCATACTGGCAGAAATATACAGAAATGTAGCAAGAAAAAGAATATGTCAGGTTGATTTGGGCTTTTATGAGCACAAGCATCAGGAACTTGGCAATAGAGGGGGTGGATTGATAAGGATGGTGAGAGACATCTTCAAGACTTTGCTAAGGGTTCTGACGGAAGAGGACCGAGTCCAGATTTCAGATTCTTTTCTTACGTCTCTCAGAGTGGTTTATCAGAGAGTGGCGAGAGATTGCATAAGGCAATATCATGCGGATGCAGTGTTTAATTGTTTGAAATATGACCGCCATCTAGAGGAAACAATAGTTGAAAGATTTAGCAAACACATGCTTGAGGCTGGAAAGGAATATTTAAGTAGACCAATAGGAGCAAGAATTCCTGACTGGCTTCGCACAATATCTGCAAAAAGAAAGATACGAGAAGAGCTGTTTGACATAGTGGTGGAAGAAAATGAAAAATGAAGATATCTCTCACCATCTTTCGGGGAAAATTGAAAAGATAGGAGCAGTTGACATTGTTGTCGGCGTTTTATGCAAAAATGTCGAGACCACAATACTTCATGTTCTCAATGTTGTAAGCGAAGGCCTGCACAAATACTTTTCAGAATATAAAAAAATTATTGTGGTAAGCGATGGCCATTCATCCGACAGAACCGTAGAGCTAGCAAATATTTTTCAGCCCTATAACGGCATTGAGAAGATTGTTACAAATGATATTGTGAAAGGCGGCAAGGGGGCAGGAGTAAGAACGGTCTTTAAAATAGCAAGTGAACTAGATGCAAAAGTTGTCGTTCTGGTGGACGGAGATTTGCTGAGCATAAGACCAGAGTGGATTTATGAATTTTCTTCTCCAGTGCTATATGGAAGGGCTGATTTAGTGGTTCCTTACTATATAAGAGATAAATACGATGGGGTAATAACAAACAGCTTGGCTTACCCTTTTACCCGCGCTTTATATGGCTTGGATATCAGGCAGCCGATAGCAGGAGAATATGGTATATCTAAAAGTTTATATGAGATGCTGCTCCATCATCCCTTATTTCCAAAAGATTTTGGTATAGATATTTTCATTGTTACCTCTGCCTCAGCAAATGAAATGGAGGTAAAGGAGGGGCTATTTTCTTTGAAAATTCATGAGTCTACAACCCGATATTTAGAGCCAGAAACACTTATTGTGCCAATGTTTCGTCAGGTGACGGGAACAATGTTTGAGCTGGCAGAGTATTATGAGAATTACTGGAAAAATAATAGAAAGAAAGCATCTGGAAGAAAAGCAAAAGGGTTTTTGAGACAAAAGCCAATTCCAGCAAGGGTTGATATTGATAAAATTAAGGAGTATTTTGAAAAGGAGTACAAATCATCAGAAAAAACAATAAAAAGTATTCTTTCCCCTAATTTAATGAAGAAAATGACCAAAGCAGTCAAAAACATAGAAAATTTTGATGCAGAAATGTGGGCAGAAGTTGTTTACAGTTTTGCGGCCTTTTATAAGAAAGCGAAGAAAAAAACAGAGAGAAGCGCTGCTCTTGATGCATTAAAAACTCTATGGTTAGGAAGATTCCTAAGCTATGCCATTGAAACAAGGGATATGGACTGGAATGAAGCAGAAGAGATAATCCAGGAACAGGCAAGAATTTTTGAGGATAAAATGAAATATCTTCTTTCCATATATTGATGCTAGTTTTTGTTTTCTTCGATGAAAACAAGCTCTTCAGGGGAAAGCTTCTTCAAATTATTTTTTGTTACAACTATCTCCTGGGAAGGGCTCCAATCATAAATTGTTTTTTTAGGAGCTTGCAATATTTTGACCAAATAAAATCCTTTGAAATGTTGATATTCATAAACAATTTTCCCGATGCAATCCTTATATTTTCCGCTTATTATCCTTACAAATTCGTTGGTTTTTCCTTCTTCCATGTTTGCTAATAAAAACGAGCATTATATTGCTAATCATGGACAATTTTGTCGATAGAAAACAATAAATTGAAGACAAAAATGAAAAAATATTGCCTCATTCTTATGACTGAGTTTTTTGCATCCGAGCTAAAATCAATGCAATCCAGTAGCGACCAAACAGAATCCAAATAATTCATTCTTTACTTTTATACCCGTAAAACCGAGTAATAGGGCTATTCCCCAAAAGAAAACATTACCTAGGAGACCGTTAGTGCTAATGGACGCACCAAGTGCCCCGAAAACGAGGAGATTTGAAAAGATATAGGCTTGGTCAATTGATGCTTTTAATGCTATAGCATATCCAACTAACAATAGAATATTTCCGATTATGCTGTTTGGGTCAACCAATTCCAACAAAGCAACTATTAACCAGAAAGTTAGTAGAAGTATAGGGGGGATAGCAAATAATGCGCCATCAAACCCTTCATGGGCATCTATTGCATATACGTGACACAAGATATTCAAAGGTATACATAATGTTTCATTTTTTGGTTCAATATTCGGTGAAAAGAAAGGTATATCAATAATGTTTCTCCCCCGTAGATATGAGGTTAATTCCCTTATTGTAGATACACCTTCAACAGATGAGATGCCATATCTTTTCATTTCATTTAATTTCTCAAAAATGTATTCAGCTTCTTCCCGAGATATTTTTACGTGTCTTTCAATTCCATTGTTATAACACAAAATGTCAACGTCCTTTGAAAAACTGGCAACTGATAAAGGCACAAATAGCGTGCTCGACAAAATGCAAACAACAAATAGTAAAGCCTTTAATTTTTTCATCTTATAACCTCCCCTAGTAAAAAAATACTGGATTTATTATAAATTTTTTGTCAAACGCAAAAATCGAGGTTTGCTTTCAAAAAAATATGGAGTAACTAGGAACGGGCTCGGGGGGA
>JAJRYN010000078.1 GCA_024275755.1 archaeon
CTTTCCTGCTTTCTTAGCCATAACCATGATTCTCCTCATTTCTGGGGTAACATTTGACATTTCCCATCCCTTCCCTACAAAGGATGGGAAATCAATTTAGAAATGTTACCGATGTCTGTTTACTTTACACGAACATTACCTATTTATACCCATAAAATAATTATCGCCATGAAGTGGAAATTAGCGTTTGCTTGCATGTTTTTACTCATATTTTCATCAGTAGCTGGAGTGAATTTTGTACAGCATGATAGCACAGTTTCTACACAAAGTAATATAGGAAATATTGAAGAAGAGATTTTATGGCTCAGTGAAGAACATCCACCATTCAAAATTGAGGATATAGCTTATTATGCAGGAGTGGGAATAGAAAATGGAAAAAGGGTCATCATTTTCAATAGTAACGGCGTTATTGAAAAAAAATATGTGCCCATTAGAAAAAATGAAGAGTATGATTTACTCATCATATGCCCAGAGGAGTTTAAAAAAGCATTGCAGCCATTGAAGGAGCATAAAGAAAGCCATGGAATAAAAACAATTATAGTTGGCTTAAATGAAATATATGGAGGCAAATATTTTGCAAGCCAAGGAAGAGATGATGCAGAGAAGATAAAATATTTCATCAAAAACAGCGTTGAGGAATGGGGCATAAAATACGTTCTGCTTGTAGGGAGCATATATAAGTTGCCGATAAGAAATGCTGTCTATATATGGAAGTCGGGATATAGAATAGTCAGATTTGTAATGCCCACTGATTTATATTATGCTGACTTGTATAGATATGAGAACGGCAATATAGTTTTTTCTTCATGGGATACAAATGGCAACGGAGTGTATGGAGAGGATTATGGAGAAGGCTTGGGCCAGGATGATATCATCGATTTGTATCCCGATGTATATGTTGGAAGAATTGCATGTGAAAATAAAAGAGTTGTAAGAAATGTTGTGGAAAAGATAATTGAATATGAAGATAAGGCATATGGAAAAGGATGGTTTAAAAGAATAATTCTTGTTGGCGGTGACACCTTTCCAGGATGGGGTGTAGTGGAAGGGGAACTAATGAACGAGCTTGTAGCCCAGCTTATGAATAATTTTCAGCCATATAAGATATGGTATTCTCTGGGAAATTTAAATGCAATCGAAATAGAAAAGGCACTGGAAAGAGGGGCTGGCTTTTTGTATTATTCAGGCCACGGCTTTCCATATGGATGGGCAACTCATGCAATAAATGGAAGCGATGAAGAATGGGTTGGGAGATACTTTACTCCATATATTGCTGCTTTATTTAATGGTCATAGACTACCGGTAATATTCTTTGACGCATGTCTCACAGCAAAACTCGATTTCAACTCATCTGACCTAAGAGAGGATGGAATACCATTGCAGATAAATGCAACATTCCCATGCTTTGCTTGGTATTTCATCCGTCATCCATATGGAGGAGCTATAGCAAGTGTTGGAGCTACAAGGGTTGCATTTACAGGAGTGGATGCCAGTGGCCCACACTGGGGCGCAGGGTATCTCGCCTATAAATTCTTTGAGTCCTATCAGGAAACGAATATTCTCGGAGAGGTTTTTGTCAAGGCGCAGGAAAAATATCTGGCAAAAAATCCTGGAGATAAATGGACGATTCAGGAATTTATTTTGCTGGGAGACCCAACACTCAAAATAGGAGGATATGAGTAAATTTTTATATACAAAACATATTTTGTTTCGAGGGGCCCGTAGCTTAGCCAGGTGGAGCGTCTGGCTCATAACCAGATGGTCGCCGGTTCAAATCCGGCCGGGCCCATGAACTGTTTATAGATAAAATTTTGAGCGATAATAAAGTTATCTAGATTCAATTTGCTGTTACTGCTACACACACTCCAAAAATAGCATTTGCGGATATCCATAGTTTTACCCCTATGAAGCCAACGATTATGCCGCCTATAACAATTCCTCCTTTATCCCACTCTCCAAGCAATCCAACCGTGCCTATGCCTCCAAGTATGCATAAAAAGACGGAAGCAGGCATGAAAACTCTCGGAATCATATATGTTATATAGGTTGCCAGGGGGATTAAAGGAGGAAAAATTGTGGACAGGAGAATAACCGGGATATGACGGGGAAGAATAGTGAGTATGGCAGCAGCAGCCCCATATATGTAGCAAAATAGATTATAAGATTTATTATCAGAATAAACGCGAGAATATTCCATATAAGGAATTTTAATGATATTTTTTCTTTCTAGGAAACCCACCAGTTCTTTGATTATACTCTTGTTTCCTGTTTCTTGCAATACAATTATCTTTTCATATATGAATTTTGCATCCTCATAAGAAATCTCTTTTTCTTTACTCCCTTCTAAATCAAAGCATTGAATGCTGATTTTCTTTTCCAATATAGCCCGCATAAATTGCAGGAGAAACTAGTAGAATAAGGAGGAGAATAGTCAAGAATTTTTTCATATTTTTAATCCAGCGATTATTTATATATTTTGCAAATTTGCTTATGAAATTTTAAATAATGAAGAACAGTTGCATGTTTTTGATCGTGCTCGCAAAAAATTTATAAACATTACCATCTTTAAGATTTGGAGGCAGAAAATGAAAAAGGCGATAGTATTAGCAATTTGTGTGGTTTTAGCCTTGCCAGTGATTAGCATAGCATATGAGAAAGATGAACCAAACAATGATTTTCAACATGCAACATTGCTGAAGGAAACAGCAAAAGGAAGTGTCAGCTTTGAAGATACAAAAGACATTTACAAATTCTTTGTTGCAAAGGGAATTGAAATAAGGCTGGAAGTAAAAGCAAACAATGATGTTGATTTGTACCTATACAATCCAGAGCAAAAGGGTGTAGCATATTCATGTGGGGAATTCGTTGAATACATTGCATATAAGGCAGATAAAACAGGCTACTGGTATGCTGAAGTTGTTTCAACAAAGGGCTCAGCTGATTACACAATAACGGTGAATATGCTTTCAGACCAGCATGATGGGGGATATGATGGAGATGCAGGAGATAGAATTCTGAAATCATTTGCAATATTCCCGATGGAACCAATAGATAACACTCCAGGAAGAGGAAATACAGGTACATTGTCCCCACCAAGTGATACTGAAGACTGGTATATGTTTTCAGTTTGCGAAGGACAGAAAATAAGCATAACAGTTACACCAGATGATGATTATGACGTAGAACTTTCGAACGATAAAGCAGAAGTTATCGCTTCTTCAACCAACAGCGGAACATCTCCTGAATCAATACTTTATGATGCTGATTACACCGGCATATATTATCTTCGCATCTATGCCAAAGATGGAGCCGGAGAAGGAAATTATGTAATGGACATTGAATTGCAAGGCCAGAATGATGCAGGCTCTGGCAAGGATGCAGGAAACACACCAGATAAGGCATTGACAATAACACCTGGTGAATATTCAGGTTTCCTGAGCTACTATGATCAGGTGGACTGGTATGCATTCAGCGTATCATCTGGAGAAGGAATAAAAGTAGAACTTGAGTCACCGATGCAGTCTGACTGCAATATATGGCTTTATGATCCAGATGGTAATCTAGTATATAAAGCAGCATATTATGGAGACGATACATTAGAATATCCAGCAGATAAGAGCGGAACATGGAAGATAAAAATAGATATGTTCCCAGGTTTTGATGAGAAATGGAATGAATATCCATTGCCAATCTATCAATATGGTTCTGGAGCATATAAGTTAACATTAACGCTTGGAGGAAGCGTTTCACCTCCACCAGTAATTCCACAGCCCGATATTACTCCAATAGCTCAAACAATCATTGTAAATAACGATGATACAAGCAATAAAGATGAATATGCTTACATTGCAGCCATTCCGGCAGCAAATTATGTTGAGAACGGCAAGAGATATGTCTCGCCAATAGTCTATCAGGGTGATGATACAATAACAAACTGGTTTGGAACAGTAGATGATACAACTGGCTATCTGCTCGAAGACTGGAACGAATATTTGAGTCATTTTGGCAAGGAAGCAAAAGAATATGTCCTGGATGCAGATCCAGTAAAAGCTGCTGCTGATTTGGCAACAAAAGCATGGGAGAACAGTCAGGAAGCTGTGGTTGTGGTGGATGGAAGCAATGTTGTTGATGATGTAACAGAAGTAATATCAAAGGATGCAACGCTCAATATACAGAAGAAGGTTATGGAAATAAGGGGAGATAGCCCAAAACTTAAAGAATTCGAAGGGCAGGTTGTATATACATTTTTTGCTGGAAAGAAATGGGGTGCAATAAGATATGATTTACTGGAAACAGGAGGAAAGAACATCGATATAACAGTTATTGACACAAAATACAGAGAGGTTGCAAGCAAATGGTGGCCATACAATGAAGATAGGATAGGACTGTTCTATCCAATTACATGGCCTGGCTTATGGACGGCTGCTGCAGCGTCAAAAGGTGATTGGTTAATGCATATCGAACTATATTCATGCGACCGCTACAAGATTCCTGTGACAAATTCAGATTCAACACTAACTGTTACAATTGAAACTGATGAGCCAACATATCTGTGGGTTTATCTAGTTGATCCATACGGCAATATAATGGCTCCAAATATACCTTCTTGGAATGGAGCAGAAATTAAGCCTATACATCAGTGGAATGGAAATAAATCATCCCATAATGAGCATGAATACGATCATCTTATTGTCGAGCCACACACAACCTTCACTGCACAGGTAC
>JAJRYN010000079.1 GCA_024275755.1 archaeon
AAAAGGTTGCATATATGGCCGAAATAGAATACATTAAGGTATATGAGCCAATTGTTATTGATGAAGGTGAAAATTATTTTATGAGAGGAACAAGGGTTGACATCGGTTCATTTAGTGTGGTTGTAATAGAGCAAATGCACCCTAATCATGGATATTTTGCAGAATATATGGCATGGATAAATTCATTTCATATGACGAAATGGAAAAGTATACCAGTAATTAGATGCTCCTATGTTATGACTCTCAGAAAATTTTTGGGATTATATCCCTCTCTCAAATCACTTTTCAAGAAAAGAAGTGCAATCGATTACATTCTTAATAAAGAATGATACCACTTCCCAAAAAATTTCACTGAAAATAAATATATAGATGCCTTTATATACAACAATGCACCCTGAATTGCAGAAAATGCTTCAATTGCAGTTTTTTGGCAAAGAAGGATTTGTGAGGAGAAAATGTGAGAAGTGTGGCTCCTATTTCTGGACTCAGGATGAGAAGCAGAAGTTGTGCGGAGATGCTCCCTGCGTTGAATATTCGTTTATTGGCAATCCCGTTGGCAAAAAAATGGATTTGCATGGAATGAGAGAAGCATTCCTTTCATTTTTTGAAAAACATGGCCATACTCGCCTTAAAAGATATCCTGTTGTTGCAAGATGGAGAGATGATATTTATTTAACTATCGCTTCCATAGCAGATTTTCAGCCTCATGTTACTAGTGGAGAAGTTCCTCCACCTGCAAATCCTTTGGTTATATCACAGCCAAGCATAAGGCTCAATGATTTGGAAGAAGTTGGAAGAAGTGGTCGCCATCTCACGCTCTTTGAAATGATGGGGCATCATGCATTTAACAACAGCCAGCATATTTACTGGACCGAGGAAACTGTAGAATACTGCCATAACTTTCTGAAAGAAATAGGTATAGACGATGTTACATACAAAGAGGCAGAATGGGCAGGCGGAGGCAACGCAGGAGTATGTTTTGAAGTGTTAAGTCATGGATTAGAAGTAGCTACACTTGTTTTCATGAATTTGAAAGAAGACGAAAATGGCAAATATGAAGTGAAAGGTAAAAGATATTCAGAGATGCCACTGAAAATTGTCGATACAGGTTATGGGTTAGAAAGATTTGTATGGCTAGTGAATGGCAGCAAAACTGTGTATGATGCAATCTTTCCTTATGCCATCGAAAAAATAAGGGGAAAGGCAGAGAAGGAAGAAATGGAGTATATTTATGCTATTGCAGATCATGCTCGCTGCCTTGCTTTCATGCTTGCTGATGGAATAGTACCGTCTAACTCTGGAGCTGGCTATTTAGCAAGGCTTGTCATAAGAAGAGCTCTCCGTTTCATGAATGTGATAGGATATGCCGATGATTTATTCTCCATTGTGGATGAGCATATAAAGCATATGGCAAAGGATTTTCCAGAGCTTGTTGAGGAAAGGGAGAGGATAAAGGAAATACTGGAGATTGAGACAGAGAAATTCTGCAATGCCATAGAGAAAGGAAAGGCTATGGTGATGAGGCATTTAGAAAAAGAAGCACGGATAACAGTTGAAAAACTTGTTGAATTTTATGACTCTCATGGCATACATCCCGAGATTGTAAAAGAAATAGCATCCATAGAAATTCCAGAGGATTTTGAATCAATGGTGGCAGAACGCCATTTGAAGGCCGAGAAAAAGGAAGAAAAGAAAGAAGAAGGCAAGGAATATGATATTGAAACAACTCCTCTTTATTACGATGATGAATACGCCAAGCAGTTTGATGCAAATGTCGTGCATTTAGAAGATAAAACCGTTATTCTGGATAAGACTCTTTTTTACCCTGAGGGAGGAGGACAGCAGAGCGATACCGGCTATCTAATGCAGAATGGAAAGAAAGTCAGGGTAAAGAAAGCGGAGAAAGCTGGAAAGGCAATTCTTCATTTTCTTGATGGAAAGCTGGAAAAAGGAGCAGTAAAAGGAGAAATTGATTGGCATCGTCGCTATGCCATGATGCGCCATCATACGGCTACGCATGTCATAAACTATGCTGCCCGTCATGTTCTAGGAAGTCATATATGGCAGGCAGGGAGTGAGTTGAATGAAAATGAGGCAAGGCTTGATGTTACCCATTATAAGAGAATTAGTGAGGAAGAGGCTATGGAAATAGAGAGAGTGGCGAATGAAATAGTTAGAAAAGCCATGCCAGTTGAAAAAACATTTATGAGAAGGGATGGAGCGGAGAAGAAATTTGGCTTCCGCCTGTATCAGGGAGGCCCGCCAAAAGGAAGGATAATCAGAGTAGTTAATATTCCTGGCATAGAAGCAGAGGCATGTGGCGGGACGCACGTAAACAATACGGCTGAAATAGGTATGATAAAGGTTATTGGAACGGAAAGAGTGCAGGATGGAGTTGAAAGAATAAGATTCTGTGCCGGAGAAAAGGCAATAGAATACATGCAAAGGCAGGAGAAAATGCTCAAAGAAATTGCTTCTATCCTTGGCACACAACCAGAAAAAGCAGCTGATGCAGCAAAGAAACTGGTGGAGGAGAGGAAGAGACTGAAAAAGGAAGTCGAGAAATTGCAGGAAAGGCTTGGAAAAGAAGCTGCTGAAGAATATAAAGGAGTGAAGATAATAACACAGGATAATCTTATGCCTTCAGCCATACGAGAGCTAACAAAAAAGAAAGCAGTGGTTATATCTGCATCAGCAAAGGGAAAAACTGGAATACTTATAATAGCATGCTCTGAAGATTTGCCTCTAGACTGCTCAAAAATTGCCCAGGAAATAGGAAAAATACTAGGTGGAGGCGGAGGCAAGAGAACCATAGCACAAGCAGGAGGAAAAGCTGAAAAGCTCGAGGAAGCAAAGAAAAGGGCAATAGAAATGGTGAAAAAAGAGCTATCTAAATTTTCATCTTGAGATAATATCTAATGAAAATTTACTGCATCACAATCTATAAAAATAGAATATCTTATTCACTTAATGTTGGGGACAAGAAAAAATAAATTAATTGCAATCATAGCCATTGTTATTCTTCTTTTTATGATACTCTGGTATCTTTCAACACCGGCTAAAGAAAAAAAAGAGGAAAAGGTTTTTGATGACAGAATTAGCCCAATGGAAAATCAGGCATTATTTGTTGAAATTCTGAGAATAAGAAATAGAGGATTAATGGACAAAATGCTCAGCTATAGCTTGGATTGGAGAAATCCACCCTCTTTTTATTATATAATCAAAGTTGATGGCAAAGAAGGGAGTTCAAAAGGAAATGTTGGAGAAACAGGAGTATATACCACTTGGGATACAATAGGCTATGAAAGTTCAATGGTATTTGATGTTGAGGAGGAAAAAGAATATTCTGATGTCACCATATCTATAATTGAGCTTGAGCCAACTGGATTATTCGGAAGAAATGTAAAGGAAGTAGAAAAGGAAAGAATCTCATTGAAATATGATTATCGCACAGGAAGGTGGACCGGAGACGATTACTTTATGGACAAAGACGGAATGGGACATTATTTAGGAAAGAATTATGAAATCTGGTTCAATCTTTATCAGGCTGACTATGACCATGATGGAATTCCTTATTGGGTAGAGGTAAATGTTCTTGGAACAGATCCAGCAGTAGATGACAGCAAGCTTGATCCAGATAACGATGGGATTCCAACTAGCTGGGAGTGGAAATATGGCTATGATCCTTTTACTTACAATGAGCACAGTAAGCTTGATCCAGACATAGATGGCATTGAAAATATTGAGGAATATAAAATGAGGAAATATTTTGCAAATCCATTTCAGCCAGACATATATATTGAAACAGATGGGATGGAGAAAAAAGGGATATTTGATTTGCCACATATATTTTATAAAGAAAGCCAGCAAATGATTATTGAAAGATTTGCAAGACATGGAATAAATGTTTACATTGATGATGGATGGAATGCGTTGCCAAATGGGGGAGGTGAATTACTACCATATCAAGCAAATTTAGATGATATCCTTGGAAAACAACTTCTCGCTTTTTACGAGCATAATTTTCCAGATGAAAGAAAAGGAATTTTCAGATATGTTGTTGTTGGCGTAAGAAAGGATGGCGGTGGCTTTATTACTCCGGTAAAATATAACAGATTTGATGCAATTTATGTCAGTAATGATTTTAATTCAATGATGACAAGGATTGCTTTTACTCCAAGGGAGATAAGAGTTATGCTTGCAAAAGCGATTTTGCATGAACTGGGTCATTCTCTCGGCTTAATGCCAGGTATATTTCCGGGCATAGACTTAATGAGTAGGAAATTCGGTGATCGCTATCCAAATATGCCAGATGATGAATATAATGCTTACCTGGAAAAATACTACAGCGTAATGAACTATCAGTATATATACAATAAGCCATGGTTCTACTCAGAAAATAAAAGCTATCTTTTTGACTATTCTGACGGAAGCAATGGCTTGCCATATGATTGGAATGATTGGGAGCATATCTATCTTCCAACATTTCAGACCGATGTACCAGCTTATGAAGATCCGTCTATTGAAACTTTTGAAGATTTTAAGCCCGTAAAGGATTATCCAGAGTTAGTAGCAAAAGGATGGAAACATGATGAAAATTTAACAGAAAAATATGCAAAAGAGCTTGAAAAATTTGTTTTGATTAAAAATACAAATGCTAAAATACAGGTTTTGATAAAGGAAGATGCTAAAGAGAATGAATATAACTTGCGAATTTATGCAAAACCAAATGTTGATCCAGTTTTTGCAGTTTATTCTCTCGTTGCAGAAGGAAAATTGGTCGGCAATAAAATAGAATTTTATTCCCAGCAGGCTCTAATTGACTATGCAAGAGAAAAAATAAAGGAATCTGAATAAATTGGCCTCATTCCAGTTTCATAAAAACTTTTATGAATGCATGAATATACATATAAGAGGGCCGGTAGATCAGCTGGAAGATCGCCACCTTGGCATGGTGGAGGTCTCGGGTTCAAATCCCGACCGGTCCATATATTAGAGTCCATTCTATCTTCACCATAAATTTTTTAGTTTTTTCACATA
>JAJRYN010000080.1 GCA_024275755.1 archaeon
AACCCCTTTTTCCTTGCAAATGTTTCTGTAAAATTTGTTATTTTCATAATGATGCTTAAAAGCGTATTTTATTGCTTTAAGCCTATATTCGTTTGCCTCTTTTTCAGGCAAACCAAACATGCTGTCCACATCATATAAAGCTTTTTCAGCAGGAGTTGAAATTGAGGAGGGAATATAATCTCCTAATAAGGGATTTATTTTATCTTTATAATTCTGTATCTTGAGCATTAGCCTTATATTCCGATATAAATAAAACAATTTTTTTAAGATAAATTTTAATTTTGTTAAATTTTATTTTAATTACAAGAACTTTGGCATCCCCGGCAATTTATCCAGATATTTTTTAAAGCCGCTTGGCCAGTTTTCTGGTTCCATTCCTTTTTGTGCCAGAAAGGCAACCATCCATCTTTCCAAGCCTATTCCCGAGCATCCGCTCCACAGCTGGCTTTTCTGCGCCTTTATATTAAATGCTTTGATATACTTATCTCCTACAATGGAAATATTCTGTATCTCAAGCCATTCCTTGCTTCGATCTCCACGATATGGTAGGTAAGCTTCAAAATCAATGGTGCCTTTTATTTCGTTTTCTTCTTCGCCTGCTATGCCTGCTTGCTGTAGATAGAATGGTGTGACTCTTGCCATTCTCCATTCCAGGTCGAGTATGTTGTCGAATACATGTCTGTATCTTTCAATTAATTTTTCTCTTAACTCTATAAGCTGCTCTTTTGTTCCAATATAAACAATCTCTATCCTATGAAATTCATCAACCCTCTCAATTCCGTGCTTTCCTCCAGCTTCGTATCTGTCGGAAGGTGTTGAATGGTCAAATATGAGTAAGGGCAGGCTTTCTTCAGCTATAGTTTTTCCAGCTAGGGCAGCATATATGTTGGGGCATTGAGCATAGCACACTCCAGTCTTAGGTGGCTTTAAGTTCTTCAAAAGCTCTTTTTCATCCACTTGCCTTGTTATTTTTAGTAAATCAACAAATTTTTCCCATTCTTCAATTTCTCTGCTCTCTGGCTCACATATATAATAAATTTCTCCTGGCATTCCTTCAAGATGGCCTGTTCTTATCCATGTGGCAAAGGAAACATGCATTGGCTGAATAATTTCTTTAAAGCCCAGAGGCGCGACAACCTCCTGCAAAGCAATTTTCTCCATTGCTCTCATGATAGCAGCTGCTGGAGGAAAATAGAACCATTTTCCCTTGCTCATCAACTTAATCCATCCCCTTTTCTGCATTTCTTCTGAGGGATCTTTGTTCCACACATGTTCTTTTTCCTCACTCTGCCACAAAAGCTGCCAGTATTCCTTTTTGCCCTCATAATACTGTTTGTCTATTTTTTCCTTAACAAGCCTGATCATTCTATCTACATATCCTTCTCTTAAAAAATCCTCTTCCTTGTCCACTATTTTCATTAAAACGATTTTATCATTTATTTTCAAATCAGCAAAAGGTATGGAGATATCTTTCAAAGGCTTTTTCTCCACTTCAAATTCAATTTCATATTCATCAACATGAATGCCTCTTAATCCTATCTTACGTTTTCCGAAAAATACGGCAAGTTGTTTATACAGCTGGAGAATAATCTGATGGCTCCTTTTTTCGTGAGATGTTATTTGAATTAGCAGCTTATCTCCTTCAATTTCCAATTTTAAATCAGCATCAACACCTATATCTTTTACAAATTCCTGCAATTCGTCTGCAATCTCTTCTGCTTCCCTGCTCAATTGAACGCTGCATTTCAAATCAAATTTCATAAAGGATAAATACCAGGGAATTTAAATTTGTATTCATGTTTTTCCAAACCTTTATTTTATCTTTCATATTTCATGTTGTGGAACTGAAGGAATTACATGAGAAAAAAATAAAGGAGATACTCGATGAAAAGCAATTATGGAATATGCCCATTCTGGATAAGGAAGCGAGCATCGAAGAAGTTTTATCTGTTTTAACTGGCAGAGACCATGTATGGATTGTTGAAGAAAAAGGAAGTAAAAAGTTATGTGGTGTTATAACAGAAAGTGATATATTACGCCTTTTGGCTCCCCATCATCTTCCAAAATATGTTTTTGGTAAAAGATATGGTATATCCTTACATTATGGCACAGCCAAGAAAGCAAAAGATATAATGCATAAGCACCTCATAAAATGCTCATTGGAGGATAAAGTTGGAAACGTGCTCGCTAGAATGGTTAATGCGGGCATAAGAAGATTACCAGTCGTTGAAAAAGATGAAATAGTTGGAGAAATTACAGTTCATTATATACTTCAGATATTGTTAGGCAAGAGATAATGTTGCTGGAAATAGGTATAGCGTTAGTACTGGCAAAATTAGCAGGCTATGCATTAGAAAGGGTAAAGCAGCCGGCGGTTATAGGGGAGATTGTAGCAGGAATAGTGATGGGACCATTTATAGCTGGTAAACTTTTTGGAATAGAATATCTATCACCAATAACAGAGGGAATGGGACAAATTGGGATAGTATTGCTCCTTTTTATCTCGGGTCTAGAAATAGGAGTGGAGGAAATAAAAACAGCAGGAAAAAAAGGAATGTTAACATCAATGTTCGATGTTTCTGTTGCATTTATTTTTGGATTTATAGCAGGATATTTATTAGGATATGATATAAGAACAAGCATAGCAATAGGTAATATTCTGGTTGCAACAAGCGTTGGTATAACAGTAAGAACCTTGATGGAAATGAATGCCCTGCATTCAAAGGTTGGAGAGCTTATTTTGACAGTTGCAGTACTGGATGATGTTCTGGGTATTTTGGTGCTTTCCTTTACATTAGGGAAAGGACAGCCGATGATGCTTCTTGTAAAGGTTTTCATATTTTTCCTTATATTTTTGATGGCCGTTTTTGTGATAAGCAAGGTAAAAGACATTAAGTTCCATATTCCTAGATTTGCATTAACTGCTGCAATTTCTTTTGCATTTATATTTTCAGCGTTGGCATATGACCTTGGACTGGCTGCCATAACAGGTGCGTTTTTTGCGGGCTTGGTGTTGAGTAACTTGCCCCAGAGGAGAAGAATAAATGAATTTACAAGGCAGATGGGGGAGGTATTTTTCATTCCTCTCTTTTTCATATGGGTTGGGGCATCTTTTGATTTTTATGCTCTGAAAGATATGGGTCCTCTTGTCCTCCTCTTCATTCCAATGGCCTTTATAGGAAAAATCATTGGATGTTCAACAGGAGCAAAATTGTGTGGATTTAAAATGAGGGATGCGCTGGCTGTGGGTGTGGGCATGATCCCAAGAATGGAAGTGGCTTTGGTTGTGGTGACAACAGAAATAACAATGGGTGTATTTAGTGAAGCGCTGGCTCATCAGGTATTGGCTGCTACAATACTGCTGGTTATAATCTCTTCTTTACTTACTCCTGTATTGTTGAAAGTGGTTTATAGAGAAGAGAAGGAAAACAAAGTTGAAGAGCAGAGTGGCTAACACCCTTCTTTATAAATTTTCCTCAATCTTTCGCAAATGAAATCCAAAGCATCTTGCAAATTTTTGCGATTGTCCCATCTTTTTATTACTTCCTCTGGTTTTTCAATTTCTGTGTAAAATCCCCTTATGTGTGGTATGGCCCTAGTTACATTATCGACGATGGTAACATCTGCATTTCTTGCTGTTCTTGAGAGAGGATTCAAATCAACAGTCAGAACAATTTTTCCCATTTTCTTCAATGCCTCGCATCTATCCCCATCTTCTAAAGGCACAAGGACAACGTCTGCACTGTATATGCCCTCGTAGCTGCATATTGCTCTGTCATGTTCCAGACCAGGAATGCGGGCATCTCCTTCTAGCCCAAGTATATTTTTTCCTCCTTTTTCCTCCAGCAATCTAATTATTTTTTTAATTCTTTCTTCACTTCTGTGAAATAAATTTACTTCTATTTTTGCTTTCGTTGTTTCAGCAAGTTTAACTATTTCATCCGCAACCAAAGCGGCAACATTTCCATTTACAGATATAACTGGGTGTTTTGCAATTTTAATGTAAGAAGCCGCTGCTTTTGCAGCCTCAGTAGCAAAATGTTGACTCTTTTCGCCGATTAAATAATCAAAAGCCTCTCCTCTTCCATGAGCTATCAAACCAGTAATATGGACAATGCCTTTTTCGACACCCTCCGCAATTTTCTGACGGAGCATCAAACTTTCATAGCGAGGATGGCTTTTGGGAATCATAAGAATAGAAGGCGAAGGAAAAATAAAGATTTGCATTGGAAAATAATTTATTAGCATACGCAATTCATTTCATATGAACGAGAAAATAATGGCTTTTATCCTCGTTATTCTTTTGTTGCCTGTTGTCACAAATCCAATAGTTTCTACCAAAGAAAAAATAATTGAAAAAAATGAAATGGGAGAAAGAGTTAACTCATTCATCATACAATGGCAGAAAAGTTATGGGAGACTGCCATGGTGGAGCGCAAGATATGAAGGGCCGCAGCCTGTTGGTGATTGCGACGGCGACGGAAAGAATGAACTACTTATTGGAGGAAGAGACCCTTTCTTACGGGTAATGAAATATGATGAAAATAGAAAAACATATTATGAAGCAGCGCGCATCATAGACCCTGTTTTTGGCGTTGGTTATTCTTTCATGGGAATTCCTGAGCCATTTGGTTCTGCTACTGGCTTTTCTATAGCTGATATTGATAATGATGGAAAAAATGAAATAGGTATTGCATGGGGCCGTCATTTCTCTGCTTTTAAATGGAATGGACATAGTTATGAGAAAATTGGAATGTATGTTGTATATAATGGCAGGAGATGGGGAACAACTTTGGATTGTATTGTTGGCGATTGCAATAACGATGGAGAAAACGAAGTTGTGATTACTGGTGGATATTCAGATATTCCTGAAGTTCTTGTGTTAAAGTGGGATGGAGAGAAATTTGTTAAAGTGGCAGAATGGGATTATCCCGGTAATTACTGGGTTTATTTTCCTTGGATTGCAGATGTAGATAATGACGGCAAGAAAGAACTTTTATGTAATACTGATGTTACCATCGCTCTACAATGGAATGGCGACGGATGGGATGAGGAAATAATTGCAAGACACAATGAATCATATCCTTTTGGTTGCGTAGCAGAGGATAGTGATAATGATGGTAAACCAGAAATTCATGTTACCTTTTATGCTCCGATGATGAAAATTTATGAATTTGATGGCAGCAAATATATTGAAAAAGCTAGTTTTTACTGGGACGGCGAAGAAGGAACGATAGAAGCAATAGATGTTGGTGATGGCGACGATGATGGCATAGCAGAGATAGCAGTGGGAACAAATTATGTGCACATTTTGCAATGGAATGCCGAGCAATATGAAGAGGAATATGTTATTACAGCTACACATGGTTTACTTGCTGTAACTTGTATTGGCGATTTTGATAATGATGGAAAAAATGAAGTTCATGCTTCATCAGTAGGAATTTCATCATTGGGTGAGGAATACGAGGCATGGATATTCAAGTACGTGAATGAATGAAGCATAATGGATGTATGGGGCAATTAGTACCCGAAAAATACTTAAAGAACATACCAACATTTATTGATATTGCTAACAATTTGATTGCAAATACCAAAGTTTTATATACTCCTTTTCATTGTTAAAATTAGGTGGGAGGATGAAAAGAGTGGTTGTATTTAAAAAGAGCCTAGTTTTGCTAATATCTCTGCTTATCTGCGCTTCTCTATCTACCGCTATCAGCAAAAATTTGCATACTACATTTCCATTAGGCGATAAGCCTCCAGAAGCAGAATTCACATGGGCTCCACATCATCCAGATGTAGGAGAAACTGTTTATTTTACTGCTGCAGGAAGTCATGATGAAGATGGAGTAATTGTGCTATATGAATGGGATTGGAATAACGACGGCATATATGATGAAAGCCATTCAATTCCA
>JAJRYN010000081.1 GCA_024275755.1 archaeon
CAGATTATTTTGTTACAGAAGCAGGTTTTGGCACGGATTTGGGGGCAGAGAAATTTTTCAACATAGTATGCCGCTATGGGATAAAGCCAGATGTTGTCGTACTTGTCGTATCTTTAAAAGCGTTGAAATGGCACGGAGGCATGAGCCTTGAAGACGCAAGAAAAGGCAGGAAAAATATGAGAGCATTAAAAAAAGGCCTGGAAAATCTTGAAAAACATATAGAAAATATCAAGACGTTTGGTCTGCCACTGGTAATAGCCCTGAATAGATTTGCCATGGACAAAGATGAAGAAATAGATGTAGTGGAAAAATTTGCTGAGCAACATAACATCCCATTTGCTGTTGCCGAAGTGTATAACCAGGGAGGAGAGGGAGGAATAGAACTGGCTGGAAAAGTTATTAACACCATATACAATCAAAAGCCGAAATTCAATTTCTTATATGATTTGAATCTGTCGGTTAAAGAGAAAATAGAAATTATTGCCAAAAAAGTATATGGAGCTGGGCGAATTGTATATAGTCTAGTTGCAGAAGATGACATTAGAATAATAGACAAACTTGGGCTAAATGAACTACCAATATGTATGGCCAAAACGCCTTACAGTTTAACAGATGATCCTGCCATAAGAGGAAGACCCAAAAACTTCAAGATAACAATAAAGGAGATTCGTATTTCCGCAGGCGCCGGCTTCCTCGTGCCCATAACTGGCAAGATAACAACGATGTCGGGCTTGCCAGCCAAGCCAGCTGCAGAAAAAATAGATGTTGACAAAAAGGGCAATATAATTGGAATAGAATAACTTCATTTCCTTCTGCCTTTTATATAAATTATTATTAGCAGAAGATAAATTAAAGCAGCAAAAAGATGCTGAAAAGGAAGGCAAATACAAGATTTCCCATTGCAAAAGAGGTGCCATATATTATCCATAAGGTAATGACGCTGACAAAAAATATCGCTATCCACTGTTTCACAGAAATTTCTTTCCCCATTCTAATTAAATGAGGGGGAAGGGATGTTACATCTCTGTTGCCGCAAAGAAACGCTGGCTTCCTATGTAAATTTCATGTGGCAGTGTCAGAGGAACCAGAGTATAATTTACTGGCGTTGGAGTTAGATAGGAAATATTCACATCTATAGATGCATCTGCTTTTGTATAACCACATGCCTCATAATATACATTTGTTGCCGAACTTGCAAAAATTATTGTAAAAATCATCGCCGCCGTTAGTATCGCAAACAGCTTCATAAAGATTTAAAAGTAAATTGTATTTAAAAGTTGTTATGATTACTGTAAAATTTTACGGCAAACTCAGGCAGTTACTTGGAGACGAAATTAAAATAGAAGAAAAAATAGAAAGCATGGAAGATTTGCTGCGATTTCTTACAGAAAAAAATGAAAATATAAAAAAATTGAAGGAGCATCTCATTTTTTCAATAAATCAGAAGCAAGCATCATTACATGATGAGATAAGAGATGGGGATGAAATTTCTGTGTTTTTACCTCCTACAGGGGGATAATGTGCTTCAACGCCCACAGCAAATTTTTTATCTTTACCACCATTCAAGAATAGTATGAAAAAAAGAGGTTCTAGGCTAGGGGGTAGAAAGCGCTCTTCTGTAAAAAAGCTTTTAAAAAGACTTTGTAATACCCATGGCATTTCTGGCTACGAGGATGGAATAAGACAGATAATAAGAGAAGAGTTAGAAAATTATGTGGACGAAATAAGAGTAGATGCTTTGGGCAATATAATTGCAATAAAAGATGGCGATTCTCCATCCATAATGCTTGCCGCCCATATGGACGAAATAGGACTTATGGTGAAAAGCATTGATTCCAAAGGATTCATAAGATTTGTTAAATTTGGAGGGTGGTATGATTCAACGCTTTTAAACAGTAGAGTTGTTCTGCACGGAGAAAAAGGAGATGTTTACGGAGTAATAGGAAGTAAGCCGCCCCATTTAATGAAAGAGGAGGAAAGAAAGAAGGCAATCAAGGCAGAGGATATGTTCATTGATATAGGGGCAAGAAGTAAGGAAGAAGTGGAAAAGGCAGGAATAAAAGTTGGCACTACAATAACACTGGATATGGAAATGAAAGAGTTGCTCAACAACAGGATAACTGGAAAAGCATTGGATGATAGAGTGGGCATAGCAATGATGATTGAAGCATTGAAAAAAACAAAGAGCAACGCTACCATATATGCTGTTGGAACAGCACAGGAAGAAGTTGGTTTAAAAGGAGCAAGAACATCTGCTTTTGGATTGAGTCCTGATATGGCAATAGTTTGTGAGGTTGCAATAGCTGGTGATCACCCCGGAATTGATGAAAAGAATAGCAACATAAAGCTGGATAAAGGGGCTGTTATAACTGTAGCAGATGCATCTGGGAGAGGCTTAATAGCACAGCCTTTCATGCTCAGATGGCTGGAAAAGGTAGCAAAGAAGGAGAAAATAAAATATCAGCTTGAGGTTTCAGAGGGTGGAACAACAGATGCTGCTGTCATTCACATAACAAAGGAAGGAATACCATCTGCAGTAATAAGCGTACCGACACGCTACATGCATTCTGGCGTGGAGGTAATAAGCATAGAAGATTTAGAAGCTGGCATTAATCTTATTGCCAAAGCCCTTGAAAATATTGATTTGCTATATAATGAGATGAAAAAGAGCAAATAAAGTTGAGGACTTTTTATATGCCATAGAGATTATACATCAATGTTTAAAATCCCTCCAATCCTGAGCGCAGACGAACTGCTGGATAAAGCATTTGGAAAAGCAAAAAGGATAAAAGAAAGAGATAGGAAAGCCAGGACGATAAATAAATTGTCCACTGTAAAACAAATATTGAATAATACCCTACAAAAATATGTAAAGGCTTTTCCCTCTTTTGATAATCTCCACAGATTCTACTATGAGCTTTTCGACCTCCTAATTGGAATAGACAAAATGAGGAAATCCTTGGGAGCCATTGAATGGGCAAGAAAGAAAATAAGCAAGATAGCAAATGATGGCATAAGAAAAATAAAAAGAGAAGAAGATAATAAAAAATATAAAAATATATTAGCCGCCACATATGGCAGGATTTCTTCTGTAATGTATCAGATAAACGGCCATCTGACTTTTCTGGAGGAGGCAAGAAATAAAATGAAGAAGATACCATATATTGATGCTGATGCACCAACAATAATAATAGCTGGCTATCCAAATGTGGGCAAATCATCGTTGCTCAAAATTCTTTCATCGGCAAAGCCAGAAATTGCTTCTTATCCCTTCACAACAAAAGGTCTTATAGTGGGCCATATGGAAACAGAAGATAAATATGAAAAAAGAAAGATACAAGTGGTTGAAGCCCCTGGCTTGCTGGATAGACGGGATGAGGAAAGAAATTATATAGAGAAACAGGGTATGATTGCTCTCCGCTATCTTCCAGATCTAATCATATTTGTAGTTGATGCCTCCCTGCACTGCGGCTATTCCATGGAAAATCAAATGAAACTACTAGATGAAATTAAAAAGGAGTTTTATGATGTGGACATAATTGTTGTCGAAAATAAGGTGGATATTAGTGGAGGAAAAACAGATTTTATGAAAATATCATGCGCCACAGGAGAGGGAATAGATGAACTTAAAAGAGAAATAATGAAAAGATTATCCTGAGTTTTATTCCTTTTTTTCTTCTTCAGTTTCTTCTTGCTTCTCTTCTTTGGTTTCTTCTTTTTCTTTTTTCTTTTTTACCTGCTTTTCTTTGCCTTCTGGTTCTTCTTTTGTTTCCACAGCTTTCTCTTCTTCCTTTGTTTCTCCTTTTTCTTCCGTTTCTTCTGTAACTTCTTCAGCTTTTTCTTCCCTGCCTTCTTCTGGCTTTTCCTCTGCCTCTTCTGGTTCTTCTTTGCTTTCTGCTTCTTCACCTGTCTCTTCCACTCTCTCCTCTGCCTCTTCCGCCTCTCTCAGCTCTTCCTCTGCTTCCTCTTCCTTCTTTACTTCTACTTTTGGCACTTCGAGTAACTCTGATTTATGAACTTCCACCCTCTTAACTGGATAAATTGTCTTTGAGAGTTTGTATGTTTGCTTTCCTATTTCTCCATCAAGCATGAGCTTAACAAAATCATCTAAAGTATTGTTTTTTGCCAGTGTTTCAATAACTTGTTTCATAACAGCTCTTATTGCTCTTTTTTGAGATGTCTGTATTCTCTTGTTTGTGTAGGCAGATGGCTTGACTCTTATTCTTTTTCCATCTCTCGTTGTCACATCAAATACTCCATCTATCTTTGATTTGTGCCTTCTTGCCATCCTCTTAACATAATCTGTTGTGGTTTCATGTCCTATAAAAGCAGTATGAGCTTCCAAGCCTTTTACATCAACAACCTTAAAAATTAATTTTATGTGGGCCTTGGCAAAATCGCCTGTCAGTTCCTGCAGAGAGACTTCAACTGTTCTACCAAGCACTTTTTCTGGATCGTCGGCAGGTGTCTCAGCTATTTTTGCCTTTCCGAACATGCTTGGTGCTATCAATGCATACCAATTCTTTGTCTTTTTTTTCTTCCTCTCCACCATCAAGGGTGAAATGCTATTTATTATATAAATGAATTGGTTAGAGTTATAGCAGCATCAAACGGAATTTTTCATTTGCTGCAGCTTTTCATGGAAATATTACATCGGCGGCAAAAATATTAACGGTAGCCATTCCTATACCGGCCATATTTACGTAAAATTTCCATTCTCCGTTCTTACCAACAATTGGTTCAAATATTGGAATAAAGTCGCCATTTTTGATATAAAATTTTCTTGGTGTTTCCCAGATAATAGCCTCCTTTTCTTCACCGTCTGGAGTAATGAATTTTAAATGGGCAACGCCTGCTATGCTGGCTGGAGCGTAAAAGAAACCGATAAATGTATTATTTATATGAATCTTTTTCCTGCCATCCAAAATAATGCTGAGTGGTATGCTCTTAAAATTCAGTTTTGCATGGAAGTCTTCATTTTCTAAGATAAAAGATGTTGAGCCTTCAGTCGCATTTCCTAACTTTGCATTAGTGCCATTTATGCATATTTTTATGTGACTCTTATTCGTAGGAAATATCATGGAAACGAGATACCATTTACCAGGGGCTAAAGAAACATTGTAAACATGATATATACTGGAACCATGTGTTTCAACAGGCTTTTTAATTAGATGGGAGTAGGAAAAATTCATGCCAAACATGTCAATTTGAAAATACCAATCTAAAAAAGAGCCCTGTTTAAACATCAATACCATAGGTGGAACCCACCATTTCCCATTTTCACCGATGATAAAAAATCTTTCTAAAAATACACACCATCTGGAAATAGAACTGTTAACATCTATTGCCATATTTACATAAATTTCGTCAATATGTATTGTTTCATTGGCATGAATTTCCACAATAAACCAGTTGCTATTTTCTCCTTCTGTTTCCACGCAATAAGAAAAATTATCTGATGTAGAAAATGGAATCGATGCTGAAGTGCCTGAAATCACAAAAAATACTGTTATGACTACAAATAGTCCTTTCATCAATTTAATAAAATGAAATATATAAAAATTTTAAGCTAAAGCATGTAAAGTTTTATTAACTCAGCAGTTATTATATTCTGGATGAATTTCAAAGGTAGAGATGTGATAAGTATAAAAGATTTTTCTAGAGAAGAAATTCTGTATATCCTCGATGTTGCTGAAAAAATGCTCCCAATTGCTGAAGGGAAGAAAAAAAGTAACTTGCTCAACGGCTACATCATGGCTTCTCTTTTCTTTGAACCATCAACCAGAACTCGCCTATCCTTTGAGGCAGCAATGAAAAGATTGGGAGGAAATGTAATAGGCTTCGCCCAGCCAGGAACGACAAGCCTCCAGAAAGGTGAGACGCTTGCAGATACAATTAAAACAGCTGAAAGCTACTGTGATGTAATAGTAATGCGCCATCCCAAAGAAGGCTCTGCAAGAATGGCAGCAAAATTTGCTTCTGTACCAATAATAAATGGAGGAGACGGCGCTGGCCATCATCCAACACAATGCCTGCTTGACTTATTCACAATAAGAAAGGAGAAAGGGCAAATAGAAGGAAATAGGGTGGCGTTGCTCGGCGATTTGAAGTACGGGAGGACTGTACATTCTCTAGCATATGCCCTAGCTTTATTTAAAGTGGATATGGTGTTTATTTCCCCTCCAGAGTTACAGATGCCGAAAGAAGTAATAGAAGAATGTAGAGAGATGGGAGCCAATATCACAATTAAAAATAGTCTTGAAGGACTTGATGAAATAGATGTGCTTTATGTAACAAGGATTCAAAAGGAAAGATTTCCTGATCCCGAAGAATATAAGAAGGTTGCAGGCAGCTATAGAATAGATTTAAAAACTCTGGAAAATGTTAAGGAAGACATGATAATAATGCATCCCTTGCCGAGAGTAGACGAAATTTCGCCAGAAGTGGATGAAACAAAACACGCCGCCTATTTCCGACAAACTTTTAATGGTGTGCCTGTCAGAATGGCTTTACTGGCTCTGGTATTGGGGGAGATAAAATGAAGGAGTTAAAAGTTCAGCCAATTAAAGATGGTACCGTCATAGACCACATTCCACCAGGAAACGCATTTAAGGTATTAAAAATCCTTGGGATAACAGAGAGTTTGCCAGATTCTGTCATAAGTATTGCAATAAATGTTGTTGGAAAAAGGGGCAAAAAGGATATTGTCAAAATAGAGAATAGAGAACTGAAGGCTGAAGAAGTGGATAAAATTGCATTGATTGCACCAAACGCAACAATAAACATCATAAGAAATTATGAAGTTGTGGAAAAGAGGAGGGTGGAGGTGCCAGATGAAATAGTTGGCATCGTTAAATGCCCCAATCCGAATTGCATATCAAATACGAAGGAACCCATAAAAACAAGATTTATTGTAAAAAGCAGGCAGCCATTAAAAATTAAGTGTTATTACTGCGAAAGAGAGCCGGAAGATATTTCCTCTCTGATAATGTAGGCGGAGATAAAATTTAAGACAAGGGTTGTATACACATGGAAAAAAATAGAATGGCAACTTATGCAATTATAGCTGCAGCTTTATGGGGTATGTCCTTCCCGATCACAAAAATAGGCTTGCAGAATGTCTCGCCTGTGTTATTTGCTTTTCTCCGTTATGCAATTGCAAGCCTCCTTTTTATTTTTCTACTTTTTTTCACCAAAAATTTTTACAGCATAGATACAAAAAAATTTGTTTTTCTGGGGATCGTAAGTGTTACTCTGCCAACAGTTCTGCAGAATATTGGCTTAAAATATACCACTGCGTACATAACAGGCTTTTTACAGAGCACAGGTCCAATATACACTGTTATACTTGCCTACATTTTTCTGAGTGAAAAAATCAATATATATAAAATTCTGGGCATTTTTCTGGCTTTTGTAGGCGTTTATTTAATGGTAAGGCCTGAGGGCGGAGGAAATTTATTCGGCAATCTGCTTGTTCTCTCCTCCGCCATATCATATTCCATAGGGGGAATAATCGCGAAAGATTTATTGAATAAAGGCTATAAGCCCTTGCAGATAATAGCTTTCTCATCAATATTTGGCACAATTTTTCTTATTCCAATGATATTTTTTGAGAAGATAAGTTTTGAATATGCGAGCATAAAATACATTTTATTTCTTGCAATATTTACCACATTCATTGCATATCTTTTATGGTATTCAGCAATGGAAAAGATGGAGGTATCAAAGCTTTCATTTTTTACATATTTAATTCCTCTCTTTTCCTTAATCTCCTCACATTTTCTGCTGCAGGAAGAAATAAAAATTGCGACAATACTAGCCGGCTTTATTGCTGTTCTAGGAGTGGCTATAGCGCAGAAGGCATAGAAATTTAAGCTAGATTTGCATTATATATTTATGATGCAGGCAAAACTTATTAATGATATTACTGACCTATCATGGCTGTCAAGGGCATTTGACACAGAGATAAAAAGACAGGTGTTCAATGAGGTATCAAAGGATTGGATAACGATGGAAGTTATTGAGGATAAATATGGGGAGGAGGGCAAAAAAGCGTTAAAATTTTTTGAAAAAGTAAGAATGGTTGAAACAAGATGGACCATGTCTGAGGATGGTAAAGCAAAAAAAGAATATCACGCATTCTATTCAGCATTTCATATAAATGTGATGACATCTATAGATATGATAAGGGATGTATTCTCAGTTATTTTAATGAGTGATGAAGAATTTGCCGAAATTGAGAAAAAAATATACGATTTTATTGGGGATGATGGTGAGCTTAGCAGGGAAGTGGAAAAAGAATTTAATTTCACACCTGTGCAAATGAGGTGCATAGTGAAAAGATCTGACAAGCTTGAATACAGGGGCATGAAAATAGAAAGACTCGAAGAAAACTAAAAATATTAATACAATATGCATTTACAGTAAAATGCGAACAACGATACTCGGTGGCGGCAAGGAAGTAGGCAGAGTGGGCCTATTTAACGAATTTGAAAATGGAAAACTTCTCATAGACTATGGGCTCACGCCGGAAGAGCCGCCAAAATATCCTATGGAATCTCCTCCAGTGAAGCATGCAATTCTCACCCATGCCCATCTCGACCATTCTGGCATGATTCCGTGGATTTGCAGCAGATACAATACAAAGGTTTTTTCCACCCGTCTTACAGCAGAGATATCTGAGATTTTATACAGAGATACGCTCAAAATTGCTGATGCAAGGGGTCATCCATTTCCTTATGGGGAAAATGAGTTGAATATTTCAATGCATAAATTTGAATATATTGAACAACATGAAGAAATATTGCTGAATGGATTTAAGATTCGTTTTCATCCAGCTGGCCATATACCAGGATCTGTTATGGTTGAAATTAAGGATTTGGGCATTTTGTATGCCTGCGATATAAATACAATAGATACAAATTTGCTTAAAGGAGCGAAGCCTGTAAAATGTAATACACTGTTTATAGAAGGAACATATGCAGGCGTGGAGCACCCTGATAGAAGGGAGTTAGAAAAACAGTTTCTAGATGAGGTGGATGACATTGTAAATAGAGGAGGAAAGGTAATAATACCTGCCTTTGCTGTTGGAAGAACTCAGGAGCTTGCTATGATTTTGCACAGAAGTGGGCATGAAGTATGGCTTGATGGAATGGGAGCTAAAATAGCAGATATAATGCTTAAGCACAAGGGATACATAAAACATCCTGAAAAGTTAAAGAAAGCAATAGGAGAGATGAATCTTGTATATTCAAATCATGGAAAGAAACTTGCCTTAAAATCTGGCATAATTTTGACAACAAGTGGTATGATGAATGGCGGCCCCGTGCTGTGGTATGTGGATAAGATTAAAGATGATCCTAAATCGGCGGTTATAATAACTGGCTACCAAGTAGAAGGAACAAATGGGAGAATGCTGCTCGAAAACAGGGAGATAGAATTATATGGCATCAGAACAAAGGTAAATTGCCAGGTAAAATTTTACGATTTCTCTGCTCATGCTGGCCATAGTCAGCTGGTGAATTTTATAAAAAGTTGCTCACCTGAAAATGTCGTTATATTTCATTCGGACAATCCTCAGGCGTTGGCAGAAGAAATCGACTCTGCAAATATATACATCCCTAGTAACGGGGAAGAAATAAAAATATAAAAAACACACAGAGAGGGTTGTTAGCCGATTAAGTCAATACCCATTTTCTGTCCGTTTTCCCATTTTGGTAAAACGACGCCCTCGTTTTTTGGTGAAAGAATATATGGTGATGAAACTCCTGTCATTATTGCCATTATTCTGCATCTTCCATTGTAGTCCTTATTTACCCTAGCTCCCAATATTACATTAGCATATGGGTCTAGCTCCTGAGTCATGTATTCTGCCACTTTCTCTGCAAATTCCAAAGACATGTCTGGTCCACCAGTAATATGTATAAGACATCCTTTTGCTCCTCTATAGTCAACTTCCAGCAATGGATGATGCATTGCTTCATGGGCTAAAGCTTCTGGACCATCTCTTGTCGCTCCCTCACCCCATAACATTGCTGCAACATCTCCTCCAGATACTATTGTTTTTACATCTGCATAATCAAGGTTTATCAACGATGGCTCGACTATCGTCTCTGCTATACCTTTAACAGTCTCAGCTATTAACTGATCCATTACAGAAAATGCCTTATCAATTGGCAAGTGTGGTACAAATTCAAGCAGTTTATTGTTGTCTAAAATGACGACGGAATCACATTCCTTCCTCAGTGCTTCTAAACCTTGCTCTGCTCTGAGTAATCTTCCTCTTTCTACCCTAAAGGGTATGGAAACCATTCCAATAACTATTGCCCCACGCCTCTTCGCTATTTTTGCTATCATTGGTGAAGCTCCTGTTCCTGTGCCTCCCCCCATGCCAGCTGTTATGAAAACTAAATCTGGCTCGCCTATTATTTCCTCAATTTCATCTCTTGATTCCTCGGCACATCTTTTTGCCACATCTGGATAGCCCCCTGCTCCTAAGCCTCGGGTAATATTTTTGCCAATAAGCAACTTCTTATTCGCCTTTGCCATATCTAAAGCCTGCTTATCTGTATTTATGGCTATCGTTTCTGCTCCATTGACTCCTATTTCCTGCAGCCTTGTTACTGTATTGCCTCCAGCTCCTCCGACGCCTATTACCAGTATCTTTGCTACTCCAAACTCCTTAAAATCAAACTGCTTTTCTCCCCCATATTTCAAGGCATTTTCAATTATACTCTTCATTTTTCTTCTCCTCCTCGGCTGGTAGCGGCATCCCATCCCCTCCCAAATACCGCTACTTTTTCCTCAATTTTTCAATTTCTTCAGTAAATGCTTGCAATTCTTGCAACTTCATCCACATCTCTGCCTTCTCACTTGCATCCTGCATCATTTCCTCAATGAATTTTTTGAGTGCTCTTCTTATTGCTTCTGAGCGTGAGGCAAATTCTCCCATTCTTATGAAAGTATCAACTGCACGAACGAGGTGCACTGGAAGTCTTACTGTTATTTTCTCCGTCTCCATTTTTTATTCCTCCGGGACAAATGACGTATATTTGCAGGAGATTTTACATCGCTTGTCCAGCAATGTACGTCATTTGTCCGACAAAAGTAATACAAAATCGGTTTATATACTTTTCTATTTGGAAAAGTCGATTTTAATATTCTGCAAGATATAATGGAATAGATTTTAAATAATTTTTGAAGAGTGTTTAGAATGGATCAATGTTGGTGTCAAATGAAGAATAACATAATGCGCAATATTTTTTTAAAAAAAATAAAAAGAAAAAGAAGATGGAAAATCCTCAACGTATTTTGACTACTGGAATGCCTTCTTCATCTTCGCCATCTTGGCCATATGCTTCTATTTTAATGGTGCATGTACCTCGATAAGAGCTACTCCATTCAAAGGAAACTATTGAGTCAGGACCCCAGTTACCTTCCTTTGTTTGCTCTCCATCCGGGAATATGCAAGTTATTTTGTTAACATTTCCACTCTTTATCCTAACTTGGATAGTTATTTCATGTATTACTACTGCAAAGTCGTATCCGGGAAGCGGACATATTTCCTTATCCATAACATACAAATATCCTATTTTTGGTTTCACAATCTCTATATCCACATCTGCTCCCTCTGTTCCTTCTATTGTTATTGTTTCTGTATCTGTATCTACTCCTCCTTTATTATCAGTTACCCTCAAAGTAACTCCATATTCCCCAGGAGTATTCCATACGTGTGTTGCAATCGGGTTCCAGCGGCTGCTTTCATCGAATATTCCATCATTATCCCAGTCCCATTCGTACATTAAAATTTTTCCATCTTCATCATAACTAGCAGATGCATCAAATGTAATGATATCTCCTGCATTTGGATGGGACGGCCACCATGTAAACTCTGCTTCTGGAGGACTGTTTTCTCCTCCTATAACTATTGTCTCTGTTTCTGTATCTGTTAGTCCATCATTATCTGTTACTCTTAAAGTTACTTCATATTCTCCAG
>JAJRYN010000082.1 GCA_024275755.1 archaeon
CTTGCTTGCTATGACTGGCGTGGCATCCTGCCTCTCTATGCTTGATATATAGTTTATTGTTCCTTCATCAGTAAATTTTGTTTCATATGCCAGAACAGGCAGCAGAATAAATGCCAGAGCAATAACAACGATCTTCTTTAACTTCATGTTCCTTTATGTAAAAGAATTTAATAATCATTTTGCTCATGCGAAAAAAAATTTGTTGCATCACCATTTATACCTTAAAATTGCTGCTATTCCTCCAAATGCTTTGTATAATATCTCTCCTTCTTCGCTCTCTCTCCCAATTATTTCTATTTCTGCCCCGCTGTTTTCAGCGAGTTCAGCATACTCCTCAACAATATCCTTCTTTTCCAGAATTTCCATTGGAACATTGCATTTCGGACATTTCATATCCAGTTTTTCCACTATTTCTTTCACTTCATATCCGCAGTTTTTGCATCTTGCCTTCACTTTATACTTCTCCAGGGCATCTGATATGAGAACAACTTCTACTGCCCCTGCTTCTAAAGCTTTTTTCACCTCTTCCTCGCCATATATTGCCAAGCCACTATCTTTTCTCACTTCATTGAGGAAGCGCTGCATCATTCTGCGATCCTTTATGACATCCAGCTCTTCCAGATCGTTTGCCGCCGCATTTACTATCTCTCTAAGACCAAATTCATCGGTATAGCCAGTATCATAAATCCCAATGATTTTTTTCTTAACCCTGTAGTCAAGATAGTTGCCATTCACAAATTCTCTTTTTGTGGCACCTGGCCCCCCAACCAAAATACCCTTCAGATTCTCTTTTTCCAAAAAAAGTTTTGACGCTTTTTCTCCAGCTTTAACAAACCATTCATGAGCTGCTATCTCTGTAAGTCTTTCAAATCTTCTCTGACTCTGTCCCCCCTTCTTATGCTTTCCTGGAACGCGAGAAGTAAGATAGGCAGCCATTTCTATTCTGCTGCCGGTTAAAAAGCCAATGGTACATTCTCTTCTATCAATCAGCAAAAGACCATACACATCTTTCTCTTCTATTAACTTTTCCAGTGGCTCCAGATAAAATTGTGAATCGCATCTGTAGAGATATATGTTAATGGGCATCGGTGGTTCAATAACCTCCGCAACAAGTTTGGGTGGCTCTCCCACCATTCCGACAAAAAACACCATTCCATTTGGAGGGGGTTGTTTGAAGTAACGGAGGCGAGCCATTATAGATTCGATAGCGGCAAGAACATTCTTCCTTGTTTGCTTTGATTTAATATTTGATGACTGTGAATATTCATCCCTCAAATGAGCCATAACATCACTTATGCGCCTGTTTGGAGGAATATAAAGCGAGATAAGCTCAGTATGCTGTCCTTTAATCTTACGCAACTCGTCAAGCTTTTTCTTGAATAGATATTTCTGCCTTTTATCGAGCATCGTTGCTAAAAGAACACCCTTTTTTAAATTTTAGGATAAATTTATCTTGGTGCAGCAATGTTTTGTTTCATAAGACTGTTGAGAGAAGCAATACTAAAATGCCTAAAGTTAAATTAACCCAAACTAAATCCATCTGTAACTTTTGTAATTTAATGAATGATTCGCTTAGGGGCTTTTTCATTGCCATTTGCTCCAATCTTGGTGCAATAATTTTATTACGACTAAGGTGTATAGTAACCATTGCAAAAACTATGGCATGCTTAATCACAAGGGCAAATGACCAACTAGCAGAGTTTCTCTCTCCAGAAAGGCTGATGACAATTCCTGTAGTTATTAATACAATTATAGAAACATTCACTAAAAAGGTCATCCTCTTTCCAACGGATTTAATGAAGTCTTTAAATATAGAATCTTCACTCAACACATCTCTGGCACTAGGAATTATTACGAATAGTAGCATAATCATGGCTCCAATCCATACAATGATTGCTAATAGATGCAACCATTCCATAGTTAGATGAATTATATCCATTTTTATCCTCTCAATGTATAATAAGTAGGTAGAATACAAGCTATACATAACACCAGCATCATTTTATATCTCTTTGTAACTGCTCCTTATAACCTTCCAATACTTTTACCCTTTCCTCTCGCGTTAAAAATCGCATGATTCCTAAACAACCACATACACAACAGATAGGCATAATTCTTCCGCGAGGTTGCACTGATGTAAAACATTCTTCACACATTGGGCATCACCTCTAAAACTTTATATTTCATAGTAGATATAGATAATAAAGTATTTAAATTATCAAGTTTATAGTAAAATAGAGAGTAAAGAAAAGGTGATGTACTATGCAAAAAGAAAGTGGAAAAAAATGTCTTGGCACAAGTAATGGAGAAGATAAAGTCTGTTTATGTCCTACCGAGGGTATAATAAACATTATCAGTAAAAAATGGGCACTTCAGATCATTGGCACAATCGGCAATCATAAGAAATTGAGATTCGGAGAAATCATGAAGAATTTAGGAACTATAAGCCCCAAAACACTGGCAGATAGATTGAAGGAATTGGAAGAAGCAGGATTGATTAACCGAAAAGTTTTTCCAGAAATACCACCCAGGGTGGAATATTCACTCACTCAGAGTGGAGTTGAACTAAGAAATGCCATGAAACCTCTAATGGAATGGGCGGCTAAAAGAGGAAAATAACAGGTTTAACCATGAAAAAATTTCTTTTGCCCCAAAGCTATTCCAGAGCTGCCTGAGCAGCAGCTAATCTTGCTATCGCCACCCTGAATGGAGAGCAGCTTACTGCATCGATGCCAATGTCATGGCAGAATTTTATAGAGCGAGGCTCTCCTCCGTGCTCTCCACATATGCTTATTTCTATTTCATTGCCTTTGATTTCTCTCGCCTTTTCAACAGCCATTTTCATTAATGAGCCTACGCCTTTTTCGTCAAGCACTGCAAATGGGTCATGCGGAAGCACCTTATTCTGCACATAATATTCAAGAAACTCTTTTCCTGCATCGTCTCTGCTGTAGCCAAATGTGGTTTGAGTTAAATCATTCGTGCCAAATGAGATGAAATCAACTTCCTTTGCTATTTCGTCTGCAATTATGCAGGCGCGGGGCAATTCAATCATTGTTCCTATCTTATAATCTATTTTCTCGCCTTTTTCCTCAAAAACCTTCTCAATTTCATCTATAATGTGCTTCTTTGTTATCACTATCTCATTTATCTCGCTAACAATTGGAATTTCTATATACGGCAGCACTTCATATCCTTCCTTTCTCGCCATTATCGCAGCTTCGATTATTGCCCTTGCTTGCATTCTATATATCTCTGGATGCAAAATAGCCACTCTCACACCTCTAAAACCAAGCATTGGATTAACCTCTCTGAGCTCCTTAATTTTATCCAGCACTCTTTTTTCTTCTTCGGTCAATTCCTCTTTTATCTCCTTTTCAAGCATTTCCTCGTATCTTGGCAGAAATTCATGCAATGGAGCATCTAAAAGGCGGATGACAACTGGCTTGCCATTCATTATTCTGAAAAGTTCAATGAAATCCTTTCGCTGCCTTTCAAGCAATTCATTCAATGCCTCCTGCTTTTTACTTTCATCAAGAATCATTTTTCTGACTATCGGCAATCTTTTGCCTAAAAACATGTGTTCTGTTCTGCATAGTCCAATGCCCTCTGCTCCAAAATATACTGCCTTTTCAGCATCTTTTGGTAAGTCGGCATTTGCATACACTCTAAGCTTTCTGAATTCATCAGCCCACTTGAGCAGCACTTTTAATTCATCTGTAAATTTTGCATCAATTAATTCTACCCTGCCAAGTATTACCTGGCCACTTGTTCCATCTATTGTTAAAACAGAACCCTCCTTCAAAATGATTCCATTCACCTTCATATATCCTTCTTCCTCATTAATTTTCAGATTGCCACATCCAACAACGCATGGTATGCCTAAGCCTCTGCTTACAACAGCCGCATGAGATGTTATTCCACCTCTAACAGTCAATACACCCTGCGCCTTCACTATGCCATGAATGTCATCGGGTGTTGTTTCCTCTCTTACCAGAATAATTTTCTCTTTGTCTCCAATCTTTGCTGCTTCATCTGCAGAAAAGCAGATTTTACCTGTCGCCGCTCCAGGCGAGGCAGGCAGACCAGTTGCAATTACTTTAATTTTATCATCTTTTTTTATCTGTTTGTGCAGTAATTGCTGCAAAGAGTTTGGCTCTATTCTTTTTATTGCTTCTTCTCTGCTTATTATGCCTTCCTTAACCATATCAACAGCTATTTTAACCGCTGCTCTAGCTGTTCTTTTGCCTGTTCTTGTTTGAAGCATGTATAGCTTGCCCTTTTCCACTGTAAATTCCATATCCTGCATGTCTCTGTAATGTTTTTCCAGCTTTTCTGCCATTTCGCATAACTCTTCATATATGTGAGGAAATATTTTTTCCAATTCCTTTATAGGCAATGGTGTTCTTTTGCCAGAAACAATGTCTTCACCCTGTCCATTTATGATAAACTCACCATACAGTTTCTTTTCTCCAGTAGATGGATCTCTTGTAAAAGCAACTCCAGATAGACTATCATCTCCCATATTTCCAAATACCATGGTCTGCACAACAACGCCTGTTCCTATATCCTCTGGCAAATTATTGATTCTGCGATATTCTATAGCCCTTGGATTATTCCAGGATTTAAAGACAGCTTCAACTGCCATAAAAAGCTGTTTCTTAGGCAGGGGAGGCTGAAGCAATTTTTTATATTCTTCTACTACCTCTTTTAAAGCCTCTACCGATAACTCCTGATCCAACTCAACGCCCTCCTCCTCTTTTTTCCTTTCCAGTATCTCCTCAAATTTTTTCTCATCAATGGAAAGGACAATGCTCCCAAACATGTATAGAAAACGCCTGTATGTATCGTAGGCAAACCATGCATCCTTTTTTGCCATTTCCTCAACAATCTCATCGTTTAAACCAAGATTAAGAATAGTATCCATCATTCCAGGCATTGAAATTGGAGCGCCAGAACGGACAGAAACAAGCAATGGATTTTTTCTATCTCCAAATTTCTTTCCAGTTCTCTCCTCAATAACCTTCAGTGCTTCCTCAATTTCCTTTTTTAGCTCTTCACTCAGCTTCTTTTCCTTAAAATATTCTCTGCACGCCTCTGTGGAAATAACAAAGCCAGGAGGAACGGGAATACCGATTCTACTCATCTCACATAATTGAGCTCCCTTATTTCCAAGCAAATCGATCATGTCTTTGCTTCCTTCTTCAAATAAATATACTCTCTTCATTAATGTTGGCTAAAGAAAACAGTTTATATATTTTTCGTTTGCTGAAAATATATGCAATTTCTCAATCAATTACATTTTCATTATTCCTAAACTAAAAAAGAAAAGCGCCGGCGACCGGATTTGAACCGGTGACCGCCCGGTTAACAGCCGGGTGCTCCACCAGACTAAGCTACGCCGGCACCGATATGAAATGCGGAGGAGATAAAAAAATTCTTCGCTCACAGCACATTCAATCCAAGCTTCTTTGCATATTCATAAGCCTTTTTATATTCTTCGCTGCTTATCCTTCTATTTATCTCCTCGTATTCAAATGCCCTGTAAGTTGGATAGTATTGGTCCATTACATTCACTACCGCATCAGGAGTATTTTCTGCAATCCATTCCAAAACTGGCAGAGAACAGCATTCCACATGATTGGGCAAAACAAGATGGCGAATGATCATTTCTCCCTGCTTATAAGCAATTTCATGATTCCTTGTAATAATATCCCAGTAATTCTTTACTTTCGATAACTTTTCTGCGCAGCCATCATTTCCATATTTGAAGTCGGTTAGATAAACATCGATAACATACTTCAAGATATCCATTGTTTCCACGCTACAATACATATTAGAATTCCATATCTGTGGCAAATTTGCGGAACATTTTTCCAACACTTTAAGAATGTATAGTAGGTGAGGCGTTGGATCTCCTCCAACCCAGTTAACATTTCTTGCCCTTCCAAATATACCATCGATAATCCATGCCATTCTTTCTGGCTCAATATAGATGCCTGCCTGATATTGCGAAATATCATAATTCTGACAGTAAACGCAGCCAAATGTGCAGCCAGAAAAGAAAATCGTATATGAAGGCACAAGCATTTCTTCCTCGCCATAATGAAAGAAATGAGATGCAATGCTTCCAAGCCTTGCTTTACATCTCCCCAATTTTTCTCTCCTGTCCACCCCGCATCTATGTTCGCAGAAATGACAGTTCGTATATATCTCCTCAGCTTTTTCAGAGAGCTTCTCAAGTTTATCTTTATTTAGAAGATATTTGCTTTTTTCTATTCCTTCCAGTATTGCAAAATATCTCTCAAGCATTTTCCAGTTCAATTTTAATTATTTTACCATGGGGCTTCTCTTCAGCAAAAACTTCTCCCTGAAACTTATACACCTTTGTATTCCTGTCAAGCCATGCATCAGGCGGCAGGCCAGCCTTCATGCACGTATGGCTCAAAAATTCTTCCTCATCCCATTTATATTCCACTGCCACTTGAGGCAAAAGCAACCCTTTATACCATCCCCTCTCCACTATTAGCCCATCTTTGCCTATTTCAACATGCTTTGGATAATCTTCCGGCTTACATTTAATTAGCTGAGGAGGAGTTAAAACAGTTACTTCAACAACAATGTTATCCAGTTCATCCTCTCTTAGATCAGGAAAGCGAGGGTCATGACAGGCTGAAATGGCTGCCTCTTTTATTGCCCTGCATAAAGGCATTATTGACTCAGGTATGCCAATGCAGCCACGAAGCATTTTTTCTGGATATGTATTTATGGTAACAAAAACGCCTGCTTTTTCCTCAAAATTTTCTAAATCATCTATTTTCTCTCCTTTAACATGATTTTCTATAACCTTTCTTGCATATCTTACCAACTTTTCTCCTTCCTCAAGTTGCATAAATTTAATCCAATTCCCGTTTAAAAACTCTCTATCCCCATTTCTTCCTTATTTCTTCCTGCCTCTTTTAGCACTTTCTCTGTCACATATATGTCGCATCCTTCTCTTACAGCCAGAGCTATGCAATCGCTGGGGCGGGCATCTATAACTATTTCCTTTGCCTCTCCATCCTTGTAATATTCCAGGTATAATTTTGCCATGAATACGCCCTCTATTAAATCATCAATAACAACTTTTTTTATCGATGCCCCTAAAGAATTTATCACCTGAATGAATAAATCATGGGTGAGAGGACGATGGAAACGCTTACCATGAAGTCCATTCATTATGCTTTCTGCCTGCATGAAACTCACATAAATTGGCAGGGCTTTATCGCCGTTGATTAAAATAATTTCTGAATAGTTATCAGCATGATAGGCATAGGGGTAAACTTCCATTTTAATTAATTTTTCTTTCATTTTATCTCTGCTAACCTTTTTATCCTATTTATAACATTTGGATGGGAGGAGAATATTTCCATTAGTTTATCTGCTGCTGTTGTTCTTGCTTTTTCTGCAAATACTTTCATTTCATATTCATCTATATGACCATCTAAATTCAAATCTGCCTGCCTCAAATCAACGACATCTCTTTTGGAAGTGGATGGGTCTGTTGCAAAAAATGCTTTCATCCCTTCTGCCTGCTTAATTTTCTCTCTTGGAATTACTGATGTGGACGCCGTTATTCTATACAATGCAGAAGCTAGGGCATGGGGCTTTTTAGTTAGTATTGCTGAGCCATAGTCGGCATAATACTCTCTTATTCTACTCACATACAGCACAATTAAATTTGTTATGAAATATACGAGAAAAGCAACAAAAGCAATTAAGACGGCGGAGCTTTCTCTTCTTCTTCCCCATAAAAAGTTCCAGAAGATTAAGTAGCTAATTAGAGGAATGACAGAGAGCATTGTTATAACAACCATGTCACGATGTTTCAAATGAGAGATTTCATGTGCCAGAACTGCTTCAAGCTCTTCATCATTCAAAATTTTAAGTAAGCCACGGGTAACACAAACTCTGCCATCTTTGGCACTTCTTCCAAATGCGAAGGCATTTGGTATGTCTATGCCAGCTATTCCCACCTTTGGCATTGGAATGTTTGCCTCCCTAGCAAGCTTTTCCACCATATCATACAACTTTGGCATATCCTTTCTTTCAATATATTTAACCCGCATGGTTACTTCAACAATTTTTGGACTTATCAAATATTGAAGCAATACAATAACGAATGCTATGGCAGCCAGAACAACGGGCTGGGCGTAGCCAGCAAAGTAGGCAATGAGTACGAGTAAGCCATATATGATTGCAAATAGCAGTGCGATTGCAACGGCAAGCCTGGCATACAGCCCGAGCTTCATCATCTCAAATAAATATGCATGCTATTAATAGTTTATTACTCATTTTTCGAATGAAATACAAGATATGTCGCCATGCCATCTCACACTTCCACATTAAACACAATCCTGATAATCCATCCTATGACAAAGGATATGGCAGCGATACCCAGACTTATTCCCATCATTTCTGTGAATAATTTATGGAAAACCAAATCTTTGACAACTGAAACAAAGAAAGTAAATAGCAGAATCACTAAAAAAGCGTTAAAAATTGTTGCGATAAGGGCAAAATAATAGCTGGATAGAATGAAATATGGAAAGACAAGAAATAGGACGGTAAAAATGTATGCAATGCCTGTATAGAATGATGCCTTGAATGGGCTTTTCTCTCCACCTTCCGATTTCTTTGCTAGATATTCCGAAGACGCCATTGAAAGTGAGGCTGCTATTCCTGTTATCAGCCCCGCCATTCCTATCACTCTTACATTCTGTAGAGCAAATGTCAAGCCAGCTAATGCCCCCATTAATTCAACCAAAGCGTCATTTAAGCCCAGAACCATTGAGCCAATGTAATTGATTTTTTCTTCATCTATCATTTTTATAAGCAAATTTTCGTGTTCGAACTCATCATC
Organism: archaeon; assembly: GCA_024275755.1. GTDB lineage: Archaea > Thermoplasmatota > E2 > UBA202 > JdFR-43 > JdFR-43. Next base: position 8,903 of record JAJRYN010000082.1, read on the forward strand.
CAGAATATTTTTTGCTTCTGGGATTTTATCTATTACTTTTCGTATTCCTTTTCTGCTTTTTCCTCGCCCTTTTCCATCATCTTTATTGCAAATGTAAGTCCAAAAATCTTGGAAATCAGCAGATATTTAAATATGGTGAATTTGCATGGCTTGACTTCTTTCCCGCTGTATTTTTTCCATTCGTGATAGTGGCGTAATTCATCCCTAGAAATTTTCATCAGTATTTTAGCATTCTCTCCCTTTGCCTTTTTAGCCAGAATATCATAAAAGATGTGTTCTGTGATTTCATTTTTCTGAAATTCGATTATTGTTCTTTTAATATATTCATCCATTCATTCACCTCATTTGAAAACTTCCCCTGTTTCCTTATACCACAGTACTAAGTCCAGATGAGCAAGTGGAATGTTACTCCTTTTTGCAAACTCCCTCATTTTGTTTTCTATCTCAATATACCTTTTTCCTGATATGGAGGAAGGTATTTCATTTATTATCTCAAGCAAATAAAGATTTTTCAGGATATGACGATCGAGTATTGCAAGATTTTTGCCCTTGCCTATATTGCGCAGGAAATGACTTGCCTCCTTATAGCCCATGCCTTTGACATTTTTAACAAGCCACTCTCTTGCCTCAAAAGCATCTTTAAATTTTTCAAGCATACTCCTTATCCTAATTTTTCCATCATTTGTAAAAATTTTTCTTGCATTAACAATATATTCTGCCTTCTTACTTTTAAATCTAACTCCCTTTAGCATGGAAACAATCTCCTCTTTACTGCCATCCAATAGCAAATTTTTATTTTTAATGGCTAGAATAGCATTCCAGCATGCTTTAGCTTTTGATTGAGGAGTAAGTAAACAAAAAAATAACTCTGCAAGAATATCTTCCTCTTTGCCATTTTTCCATAATTTTTCGAATTCTTCCATTCTTTTCTCTATCTTATCTTTTATTGAGTCATAAATTCTTTTAATTTCTTTCATCCTTTCCTCATTCATTTTTCTAACAAAAATATCTTATTCTCTTATTTAATTTCTTATGAATGTGGATTGATGGGTTAAAGGAGAATATCATTGACTTAAGCCTCGAAAGAATGAAAAAGTTTGTAAGTAATGAAGGAAAGGTGAATTATGAGGTCATACATGTTGGGGGAACAAATGGTAAAGGCTCGGTATGCCAGTTTATAGCTGGCATTTTGGACAGGAGATATAAAGTAGGAGTATATACTTCTCCCCATTTGGAAAGAGCGAATGAGAGAATAGTTGTTAATGGAAAGGAAATAGAAGACGAAGAAATAGCAAAATATGAATATTTAAAAAAATATGGTTTTACCTATTTTGAAGCTTTAACTGCAATGGCCATACTTTATTTTAAAGAAAAGAAAGTGGATTATGCGGTAATGGAAGTTGGGCTGGGGGGCAGATATGATGCAACAAATGTTGTTAACCCCACAATTACAATAATAACAAATGTTGCAAAGGAGCATGAAAAATATTTAGGAAATGACATTGTTTCAATTGCAAGAGAAAAAGCAGGAATAATAAAAGATGCTCCTGTAATAACAGCTGCTAGAGGAAAGGCATTAGAAGTAATAAAAAAAGTTGCAAAGGAGAGAGGCATTGAGGCATATATCATTGGGAAGGATGTTATGTGGAGAAAAGTCGGCAGAAAAAAATTTGTTGTGCAATCGGAAGAAAATTATGAGATTGAGAGTAGGCTATATGGAAATTTTCAGGGAGAAAATATTGCCATAGCAGTAAAAGCATGTGAGCTGCTTAACATTGAAAAGGAAAACATTGTTGAAGGCATAAAAAATGCGAGATGGCCAGGAAGAATGGAAAAAATTGGAAAATTTCTGCTGGACGGCTGTCATAATCCTCATGCCATAGAAGCTTTCGTTTCTTCTCTGGAAGATTTTGATTATGAGCAACTCATCATAATTTTTGGAGCAATGAAGGATAAGGATTTAGATGAAATGATAAAGAGATTGCCAGAGGGAAAGTATATTGCAGTAAAAATAGAAAATGAAAGAGCTGCCAAGCCAGAAAAAATTGCAGAAATTGGAGAAAAATATGGAAAGAAATTTCATATTGCTGAAAGTGTGGCTGAGGCAATAAAAATTGCTGATAAGATGGCTGGAGAAAATGATATGGTGTGCATAGTAGGGAGCTTGTATCTGGTTGGAGAGGCAAGGAAAATTCTACTATAATTGCCAGTATTCCTTCATCACTTCTCTCAACCTTTCAATAACTTCGTTGCATTCTTTGCCTTCTGCCTCATCATCAAATTTTGTTGGCATATTACATAAATGACTTATTTCCACAGCAATTCCTTTCGGCAAA
>JAJRYN010000083.1 GCA_024275755.1 archaeon
AATTCTCTAATTTCTTTAACAAAACCATCAAAGCCCACATATCTCGGGATTATTTTCTTTGCCCCAGCTTTTATGAGTTTCTCACTCCAATCTGTATCGAAGAAGGCTGTAAAACCGTATATGACCGCATTTTTGTCTAGGTGCCTGATTTTTTTGGTTGCCTCAACACCGTCCATCTCTGGCAATTTTAAATCCATTATTACCAAATCTGGCTTTTTACCCTTTTCCATTAATTCTTTATATTTCTCTACGCCTTCTTTTCCGTCATAGGCGGAATATATCTCTATATCTATCCCTGCTTTCTTTATGTATCTCTTCATCAGTTCCTGCATATCCTTTTCATCCTCAACAATGAGCAATATTCTATTCATTCACCCCACCTCTTCTAGGAATGGTAAAGATAAGAAACAAAGTCATGCATATCAGATGAAAATTTGCTCGAAGTGACATCGAATTCTAATTTGCCTTACTTATTTAAATTTAGCGAAATTTATGGATGCATTATGTCTAAATTTTTTGTCCTCACGCAAAAACGTGGTACAGCATCACCGAGCCTAGAACAAGTAAAAATATGCCTATTAATAGTTTTGCATATCCATAGCTTTTTTTCTGCATCTCCCCAATGCGGGCAGAAGAATACCCAAAGTGGAAAAGCATGAGAATTATGAGCAGAGGAACTATGAACATGAAATTATATATGAGAAGATAGACGAAAGCTAAAGCGGAAGTTTGTATCATTGTTACAACAGGCACTAATACCTGGCCAGTACATGCAAATTCTAAGGCGGAGATGGCAAAACCTGTAGCAAAAGCTATGATTGCAAGAGCTGTTATTTTTTTGTCCTCAGTTATTCTTTTGATTATTCTCCCTCTTCTTTTCTTAAGTAATAAAGGAAGCTGCAACACTGCCTTTCCTCCCTTTTTTATTATGAAAAAATCAAATAAACTGAATATGCCAAGTATTATCGCTGCTACACCTATAGCAATATAAAGATAAATGGAAACCGCTCTCCTTATAACATTCATAAGTTCCAGCAGTCCAACACTTATCATCAGATAGCAAATATATATTCCAACTGCAAAGGATAAACCTATAGGAATAATTGCCTCTTTCTTCGCCCTTTCTAGATAGGCAATGAAAAACACAAGGGTGGCAAAGGCACATGGATTTATTCCATCAAGTAAGCCCCCTAAAATAACAACAAATAATAAGCCCTGTAATAATTTCTCACTTACTTCACCCTCTTTTGGGCAGGATAGGCCAACACCTAACCAATTTTTAATTTCCTGCTCCAGTTCATTCATTTGCACCTCGCTATAAAAATATTTATCTCCAATGAAGATGTTTGCGTTATGTGGCTTTGTTATGTTGTACTTTGCACAATATTTCATCAGTAGTTCTTCGTTTTTCTTATAGAGTGTATCATATTCTTTAATATTCAGAGGATATATTGTGCTTAATGCTTCCAGTCTGGCTTTTATTCTCAAGCAGGAGATACAGGAAGATCTATAGAAAAAGAGTATGCATATGCTTTTTTCTTCATATGCTGATGGGAAATCTATACCTATTTTTTCATATTTTTCTACTTCTTTTACCACATATGAAATATTGTAAATTTGCAGAGAATAACTTTTTTCGCCTATGAAAATGAGAGGAGTTTCTTTCTCGCCTAATTTTTTCATTATACTCATATTTTTGCTGTATTTTACATCCAGCTTGTCTATCCTGACAAAGGTAATGTTTTTCTCAAAAGCTTTTATGATATCATCTATGCTTTCATTTTTTGAAGAGTTATAAAACAGCAAAATAGAAACGGGCTTTGGATACACAAGCTTTTCACCTTTTATCGGGCTTGGTATGCTGTAATTTTTTAATTCCTGCAATGTTTTCAGCAATCTTTCTTTTTCTTTACTTGCCATGCTTTCGTTTCCAAAATAAAACCATTCATTTGCGAAAAATATAATGGGTACGTCTCTGACGGAATGATAAGCATAAGATAAGTTTTCAAGCAAGGAATCGTTTCTATTTGGATGATATGGAGAAAGAGTTACCTCATATTTATCTATATTAACATATGAATAATTTTCAAGTTCTTCGATGAATGGCTGTATTTCTTCGCACATTAAACAGTTTTTTGAATAAAAATAAGCCATATTCACATCTGCCTTTGCAAAACCAGCCAGCAAGATTATAGTCATGAAAGCATAAATAACATATTTTCCCTTCATTATCACATCATTATGCCTTCTACAGTTAAAATATTTTTCTGAGTGAAAGCATGTTGCAACATTTTTGTTCATTATTTTAATGCAAAAAAGTATCGTTTTCATTTATGAGAAACAATAAAAAGCTGGATTGATTTGCTACATAGAATGGATATAAAAAAAATTGATAAGGAAGTGAACAAAGCAGTGAGATTGATCAGACGAGGATATAATAGAGAATATATAATTGAGAAAATTAACGGTATCTATTTTGATAAGGAAAAAATTTTTGAAATTGCCAAATGCAGGATAAAAGCGAGAAAAAAGTTTGGAGAACTTGCCGAAAAGTTATTTTTTGATGAAGAAGGGCTCAGATATGCCACCCCTCCGATTGTAGCAGATTATAGAGCCAGAAGAATAAAAGGTGATGTTGTAGCAGATATATGCTGTGGAGTTGGCATACAACTCATCTATCTTTCCAAGTATGCAGAAAAAGCTATTGGAGTCGAAATAGATTGCTTCAGAGCAAAGCTTGCAATGTTAAATGCAATGATAATGAATACGAAAATAGAAGTGATAAAGGGAGATGCTCTGAGTAAAAAAATCTTTGATAAGATAGATGCAGATTGCATTTTCTGTGATCCATCGAGGAAAGAAAAAGAGGAAAAAAGAAAATTTGAGACACTTTTTCCGAATCCTCTGAAAGTATACAATCTCTACAGCAGTAAAACAAACAGAATAGCTTTTGAGCTTCCTCCCCAAATATCAAGAGAAGAAATAAAAATTGAAGGAGAAAAAGAATACACTTCTCTTAATTTCAGCCTCAATAGACTGGCTTTATACACTGGTGAACTGGCTGAATGCGACACATCAGCAGTTTCATTGCCATCCGGGGAAAGAATAACAGATTTGGATGGAAAAATAAAATTAAAAAAGACGGATAAAGCTTTTGAATACGTATATGAAGTGGACAGGACAATTATAAAAGCAGGGCTCTTGGAGAATCTCGCAGGTAAAGTAGGATTCGATGGATATATAATTCAAATTGATAAAAGAAGGGGTTTATTAACTTCTTCTAGTGAATACAAATCCGCTTTTTTGAGAAAATATGTTGTTGTTGCAGAATGTAACTTTGATTATCACAAATTAAATCGCATTTTGAAAAAATTGGGTGCAGAAAAAGCGACTCTGAGATTTTCTGTTGAGCCAGAAAAATATTGGGAAATAAGAAAGAAAATTGAAGAAGGACTGGAGGGAGAGAAGCATTTTTATATTTTTAAAGTAGGAAATAAAGTTCTGGTAGCTGAACGGATAATTTAAAAAAATTTATCTAATGGCATGAATTATTTATTGGGATTAAAATGGAGGAAGGTTTTATTATATCAAACAAAATAAGGAAGGCAGTATTTATTGAAATTGCATCTGGAGAAAAATCTCTAAGCAGAATGATAAAAAAACAACATCTGATAGAACAGGCAGCAAAAAATGCTATCGAGGAATTAAAAGAACATGGCTTGATTGAGGAGAAGGAAGATGGCTATGTATTGACGGAACTGGGCAAAAAAATATATGGGAAATTGAAGGGTAGTGAAACATTGTAAAATGAGGGGCACAGTAACTGCGGGTAAAAAAGAAGGAAAAAAATTTATTTTGATAGAAGAATATAAAAATCAGTTTGTAAAAAAATTGCATTTAAAGCCATATCCGGGAACTTTAAATTTAGCTGTAAATGAAAAAATCATTGGTGATTTAAAAAAAATTGATGGGATTGTGCTAGATGGCTTTGTAAAAAATGGGATTAGATATGGAATGGTAAAATGTTTTCCTGCAGAAATTTATGGAGAAAAATGCTTTGTGCTCCTGCCGGAGAAAAGCGTTCATAAAAATATTCTGGAAATAGTTGCAGAGGAAAATCTAAGAAAAAGATATAATTTGAAAAATGGAGACGCTGTGAAAATAAGTTTTTTACCTTTCATAAAAATTTGTTGCAAATATAGAACATATGCCTCGCCCTATATCGGGAAGAAAACATCAAAAATAACTGTTTTTTACGATTCGCCTTTTATAGAAGGAAGAAGAGATCTATGCTATTTTTATGATTCTGGAATGTCAAATCAATATAAAAAAAGTTTTTGTCAAAGAGAGGTTGCCTCAGTTTTATTCTATACAGATATAAAAAGTTCTTATAACAGGCTAAACAGATTTATAAAAGAAAAGGGCTACTCCATTATGTCTCCAGTTAGAAAGATTAGATATTCTATACTGAGTGAATGGCAGATTGAAGTAAGGACGAAGGAGAACTAATTTTTATCTGCCAAGTGTTTCATCAAAGAATGTGCCCAGAACTCCGCTTCTTCCAGATGTCTGTTGTGTCGGCAGGAATGGTGATAAAGCCATTGCAAGATTATGCAGAGTCATTGACTGCAATATTATTTTTCCTGGCCCTTTTAAGGTCGTCAAAAATAATCCTTCTCCTCCAAAGAAAATTGTTTTTATCCCCTTGACTAGTTGTATGTCATAATCAACGCTTGCCTCCCAGCCAACAACGCTTCCTGTATCAACTTTTATACTCTCTCCTTCTTTCAAATCCATTTCTATGAAATCTCCACATGCATGAATAAATGCTATACCTCTGCCACTCAGTCTTTCCAGTATAAAGCCTTCCCCTCCAAAGAAAATAGCACCCAGCCTTTTCTGGAAAGCTATACTCAATTCAACTCCGTCTTGGGCACATAAAAATGCGTCTTTCTGCACAATATATTCTATGCCAGCATCAATTTCCAATGGTAAAATAGTGCCTGGAGCATTGCCAGCAAAGCTAACGAATCCCTTTCCGCCAGCCGGCATAAACTCTGTCATGAAAAATGTTTCTCCTGCAAATTTTCTACCTATTGCCTTGAGCAAGCCTCCCTTTGCTTTTGCCTCCATTTTTATATTTGGGCTCATATAAATCATTGAGCCAGCTTCAGCATATACTCTCTCTCCTTCTTCCAGCTCGATGGTCACAATCTGTAAATTATCTCCCGTAATCTTATACTTCATTTAATCACCGCGAAAAAACAATCGAGAAAATATAAAGATTTTTAAAAATTCGAATGAAAAAGAAAAAGTGCTGTATTTCTTGGAATTTCAATGTTGCAACACGTTATTTATCCATTTAAAATCTTTAGCCAACCACTATCTCATATTCCTCGCTTATTGCTTCATTTCCTGCTGTATCTATTGCCTTTATCCTGAATTTGTATACGCCGTCATCAAGCTGCCCAAGTTCAATGCCGTAGCGGGGCTCGTTGCTTTCGTTGCGAAGAGCATCTTCTTCATGGCGAGATTGCGGAGGATAATCAGCATATCTGTACATCTTCATTTCCTCGCTGCCCATAATAACATAAACATCTCTTATCCTGTAAAAAGTTGGAGAAACAAAGGCATAGATAACGACGTTACTCTCATTTGTTGGTGCATCTGGCTCATAATATATTTCCTCAATGAGTGGCTTGCTTTTATTGCCTGCAACAACAAAATTTATTTCTTCTATACTTTTCAATCCAGCAATATCTTCAGCCACGATTTTCAGTTCATAATCTCCTGGAGAAAGTTGCATGGAAATGCTGAAATTCTGCTGCAGCTCAATTTCATTTTCATTTATATATGCAACAATGCTTTTTATTTCTGAATTATCTTTCACATTCCCCTCTATTTTTACATTTCCTTCAAAGATTTCTCCATTCTCTGGCTTTTCTATGGTTATTGAAGGTGGGGAAAAATCAATCACCTCTACCTCATATTTCTTAGTGAATTCACCACATTTTGCAACTATTGTATGATTGCCGAGCGAAGCATTCCATTTTATTTCAAAATAGCCATTCACATCCCATTTGCTACCGTCTATCTCGACTTCTGCTTGCCTTGTGGCATATCCCTTTATTTCTACCGTTCCTGCATTTACCATCGCATTTCCATAATCATTGCATGGAGAAACAATATGAATGTAATCTCCTTCTCCATATGCATCTAATGCTACTGTAAGTTTTACATCTGTTCTTTTTGCAGTGTTGTTGAAAACAATATAAACTTCATCATCTGCATAAAATTCTATGCTGCCATTTGCTGCATATCTGTATTCATAGCAATCAAATTTCTCTCCTCTCTTATATTTATCAAAGTTTTCCTTATCCACTATGAAAAAGTTTATTTTTGCATCCGTAGGATGCATTGCATATTTCCAGTCCCATGGATTACGTTGTTTTTGATAACCATGGCATCCGAAATTAATAACAAATCGATATTTTCCGCTGTTTGGTGAAGACAGAACATTTTCATTCAACTTCTTTCGCAAATCTGGTAGAATAAATCTTATTCTCATCTCCTTTGTTTTATTTGTTAGAATGATGGGCTTATAGCGGATGGCATTGCTTTTACCCACACTATACGGGCCGAAATAAAAGATTTCGTCTTTATCAACAACTATAAGATAACTATGGCCAAAGCCGAGATTGAAACTGCATATTCCGTCTACATTAGTATAATTCCATATACTCGGCAGAATCCATGGAATTAAGCCTGGAATGCGTTCATGATAAAATTTCTTCATTTCATCATATCTCTCCTGCCATTTCTGTCGAAGTTGCTCAGGCAACTTCTGCCAGAGTTTATCTACATATTTTGCCCATAGTTTATCCTTAAAATTATTTGCCTTCCATGAGCCAAATATCATAACGCGAGCCCCATCAACTGGATTCCCAAAGGCATCTTTTACTTCAACAACAATCTTTGTTCTATCTCTTGCCTTTATATATTTTGGAGTGACATCATATATGCTACTATCTCCATTCCATGCAAAAAGGGCAGAGATTATTTTTCCCCATCTGTAGCGATATTCACTGTAATTTGCCACACAACCTCCGCCATCAGCCCACCAGTTATCGCATTCATGCCAGCCTCGCTCCCAGAATTCGCGCCATACGTCGTCTTCCCCCAAATCATTTATCCCAACGCTTGGAATTAAAGCCGCCCTTTGGGCAGCTACGCTAATCTGCTGCAATTCGCCACAAAATCCATTATGTTCATGAGCTATTATGTTAGGCTGCCCGGGGCGGTCGCCGGTGGCGAGCTGATTTACAGTTTTTCCAACCCAGTAGTTTATTGCTTCTATAGCCGTGGGATGATTTTCCATGCTCCACTTCCATGTTCTGTGGCTTGGAGGATAGTAAGTTTGATTATCCCATAAATATTTGATGCCATGCAGCTTTTCCAGAAGCAAGGGATAGCCAATGTCGTTATGATAAAATAAATATTCACGCCAGAACTTGTCATAAACATATTCTGCATCTTCAAATGTTATGCGGGGAGAAACAACATACCAGTAATATATACCCATCGGACATACAATACTCAATTCTTTTCCATTATCAAGCGTTGTGTATTTTATCGTAGATGAGCCGTTTTCAAAATCAATAACATCGACGTAATCCAAATACTCATCATTTTTGTAAATAAAATAGGCATTGTCATATAGCAACTCAGGGGAAGGCATTCCATTTATTGGGCATGTTGCTATGCAGAAGGCAATTTCATCAGCATATTTGCTGCTTGAATTGATGAGCAACTCAGCATACTCGTCGCTTAAATTTTCAAATTGCCTCGCCAGCCTCCATCTTATCCATTCAGGAGCTTTGGCTAAAGCAATCTTTTCCTTATAACTTAAATTGAATATTTGCTCCTCAAATTCTATTCCATTGCTCGGGCTAAAATGAATGTAGAAGTCATCTCCTGCCCTTACATAAGCAACTTTTTCAAAATGTCCTATAAAATTATCGGATTTACTTAACTCATTCAAATCCAAATCATTTCTTATGCCATATGATGGAATAACCAGAATCACAAAAATCAACACTGCAAGCCATGCCTTCATGATGTAAAATAAAAAAAGAGTTTATAATTTTGGTGGAAAGGGGAAGAGATAAATAGACTTGCTTTATCAGACCTTTCTCCTTTTTAAGTAAATGAGAGCATCTCTTATAGCCTCCTCTGGATTTCTTGGATTATAGCCAAGCTGATTTTTCGCCTTTGAGATATCAAGTTTTTCTTCAATACCATAATATAACTCAATCTGGGTGCGAAGTATAGGGGGCTCCATACCAAAAATTTTTCCAAACTCTATGAAAAAAGCCAGAGTTTTAAGCACGCTTTTTGGCAGTTTAATGGGCTTTTTAACATCCGGATATAATTTTCTTGCCAGTTCTATAATTTCAGTTGTGCTTGTTGCTCTTTCATTCCCCAGAATATATCTATTTCCATTTTTTCCTTTTTCAGCAGCAAGTATCATACCCTTCGCCACATCCCTCACATCAACAAAATTGAAATAAAAATTCACATCCACAGGCATCTTATTCATCAATATACGATTAAGCAGTTGCATTGTTGGTGTTAAATGGCCAAAGCAATTTGGACCAACTATGGCAGATGGCAGCACGCTAACCATCCATAAATCTTTTTCTTCAGCAATTTTCCATGCCAGCTTTTCTGATTCAGTTTTGGAAAGATAATATGGAAATGTAATGGTATTATTCCATCCCTCTTCATTCATTGGATGGGGAAGCTGAGTTCTATCAAGTGCAACAACTGAACTAACATAAACAATTTTGCTAACATTTGCCTCTGCGGCGGCTTCCATTATATTTCTGGTTCCCTTGAGGTTGGGCATTATTATCTCTTTTTGCGGATTTTTTGCCCAGTGTTTGAATACAGCAGCAACCTGGTAAAGTGTATCTATTCCCTCCATTGCTTTTAATAAAGATTTTTTATCGAGCAAATCAGCATAAACAATTTCGCAATCAAGTCCTTTAAATGGCTCTTTATACTCTAGATTTCTGACTGTTGTCCTAACACTTTTTCCTTTATCAAGCAAAATACGGATTAAATTATTGCCCAAATGTCCATTTCCACCTGTGACCAAACATTTTTCTGCCATATCCATCGCTTAGAAGGCAATATCCAGCGATATATGAATGTACCGATGCCTTTGCAAATTCTACAGCGATTTCAAAAAATAAAGCAAGGGATTTGCACAATTATGAATAAGCTAGCGAACCCATCTTTTTCATTTTAAACTTTAAATTTTATATCCGGGGCTTTCACAAAACATTTAAGTATAAATTTTCAATATCTGCCCATGAGGCATTGTAAATTATTTACCCCTGGACCAGTTGAAGTTAGAGAGGAAATTTTGCAGATGTTGTCAACACCACAAATTCACCATCGCTCTAAGGAATTTTCAGAGCTATATGCTGAAATACAGGAGAAGTTAAAAAAGGTCTTATATACTGAAAACCCGGTTTTTCTTTTCCCTTCTTCTGCCACAGGAGCAATGGAGGCCGCTGTTACCAACGGCGTGAAAAAGAAATGTTTGAATCTTGTAAATGGAGCATTCTCGAAGAGATGGCATGAAATAACGAAGATGAACGGTGTGCCCTGCGACGCTCTGGAGGTGGAATGGGACAAAGCAATAAAGCCAGAAATGGTTGATGAAAAGCTTGCTACTGGCGAGTATGATGCTGTCACACTCGTTTTTAATGAAACATCAACTGGTTTGATGAATCCATTAAAGGAAATAGCAGAAGTTGTTAAAAAGTATGATGATGTTTTTCTCTTTGTTGATGCCGTTTCTGCCATGGCAGGAGTTAAAATAGAAGTGGATAAGCTCGGCATAGATATGTGTTTGGCAGGAGTGCAGAAATGCTTTGCATTGCCTTCTGGCATAACTGTTGCCTCTATAAGCGAGCGATTGCTGGAAAGAGCTAAAGAAGTGCCACCGAGAAGCTATTATTTCAACTTGCCTTTAATGCATAAATATCATTTGAAAAATCAGACACGTGTCACACCACCTATTCCGCATTTATTTGCATTGAATGCACAACTTGATTATATTTTAAATGAAGAAGGCCTGGAAAATAGATTCGCAAGACATGAAAAAATGGCAAGAATAGTTCAAGAATGGGCAAGAAAGTATTTCGATATTTATCCAGAAAAAGGCTATGAATCAAAGACGCTTACATGCGTGAAAAATACAAGAGGTATATCTGTAAAAGAATTAAATGAAAAATTAATGAAGGAATATTACATGCGCATTTCCAATGGCTATGGGAAATTGAAAGAACAGACATTCAGAATAGCGCATATGGGAGACCTGCAAGTGCAGGATATAAAAGGGCTTCTGGCAGTAATAAATGACATACTCAGGCTTGAATAAGGAAAAACTGCGAAAGGAAATAAAAAGCAAAAGAGACAGACTATCAACATATGAAATATTAAAAAGAAGCAATGAAATATTGGCAAAATTGAAAGGGTTGGATGATTTTATAAATTCAAAGGTAATAGCATGTTACATATCTTTTGGAAGCGAGGTATACACTCATGGATTAATCAAAGAATATGTGAATAGTAAAGATATGCTTGTCCCTGTTGTTGATAAAAAGAATAAAGTATTGCTTCTTTCTCATTTAAAGGACTGGAAAGAATTGGATAGTGGAGCATATGGTATTCTTGAGCCAAAAAAAGATTTTCTGAGAATGAGAAATTACGATGAGGTGGAACTGGTTATAGTACCCGGAATAGTTTTTGATGAAAGAGGGAATAGAATAGGCTATGGTTGCGGTTATTATGACAGACTGCTTAAAAGAATCGATGCAAAAAAGATTGCTCTGGCATATGATTTTCAGGTGATGAAGAAGATACCAAATGAAGAACATGATGTGAGAATGGATATGATAATAACGGAAAAGAGGATCATAAAATGTGAACTTTAAGTTCCAATTTTTAAGAAAAGCATGATGCTGCTTCAAACTTTGCCTTACAAAATCGCAATTTTATTATATGCTAATAAGATTTTTTATTGTAAATGAAAACTTTAGTTCTGTGTATAGATAGAGACAATGACTTTGGCGAAAAAGCAGGTTTTGAATCACCAATTATAGGAAGAGAGGAAAATCTGAGGGCTGCTCAGGCTCTGGCATTGGCGGATCCAGAAGATTCTGATGCAAATTGTTTATTTGCAGCAATTGCAACATACGATAAACTGGATGATGCGGAAATTGTTACAATATGCGGCGATGCCCACGTGGGCATGGAATCTGATATGAAGATTGCTTCTCAGCTTGATGAAGTTCTGGAAAAATTGAAGCCCAATCGCCTCATATTAATAACAGATGGCGCGGAAGACGAATATATCATACCAATAATAGAATCCAGAATGAAAATCGATACAGTAAAGAGAGTTGTGGTGAAACAGAGTCAAACACTGGAAGGAACATATTATTTGATAAAACGTCTCATGGATGATGAAAAACTGCAGCGCCGCTTCATGCTCCCTGTATCAATAATTTTGCTAATATGGGGCATCTCCGCCATACTGGGCTCATTATCAATAGGGATTTCCACAATTCTGATTGTTCTTGGCATTTATCTGCTTGTTAGAGTAATGCATCTGGAAAATGTAATTGCTAAAATTGGAAAGGAAATATTAACCGGCCTGAAAATGGGTAGAATGACCATATTTTCCGCAATCCTTGCAATTTTCATAATAGTCATATCTTTTGTTTCCGCAGCCAAAGTGATGGCAGGGAAAGAAATAGAACCAACAGAATATGCCATACGATTCATAAATGAAGTGCTCTGGTGGCTTGTGGCTGCTATTCTGCTTGTTGCTGCTGGACATTTCATTGATGCATACTTTAAGTAGAAGAAGGTACTGTGGAACTATTCTATTCTGCCCTTTAGCCTCATAGCATTTGGTCTCATTCTGTCTGCTTCGCTGAATATTCTTGTTGAAATAATTCATGAGCGCTCGCTCCATTCAATATTTACCGAACTTGTTCTTTCTGTGCCATTTATTGCCAAAATTATAGGAGGTTTGCTAATTGCTTTTATAGGTAGTGTGCTATACCACATTATTGAGGACATGTACAAGGAGGAAAAAGAATGATATGGCTTATTATTGCAATTTTTGCAGCATGGGGTATTGTGCTGTATATTGCAAAAAAGAAAGGCGAAAAATACGGCTTTGACTTAATGGGGCCATTATTAATGTGGAAAACAGAAAAGGGTAAAAAGTTCATAGACAGAATTTCAAGAAAAAAATTATGGAAACATTATGGTAATGCAGCCATCATAATATGCATTGTTGCAATGTTTTTTACCACATTGCTGATAATATGGAATGTTATTATTGCTTTCAGCATTCCTCCTGAAGCTGCACCATCTCCCCGCCTCATTTTGGGCATACCGGGCATAAACCCTATCATACCTATAGGCTATGGAATACTTGCTCTGGCAGTTGCAATAATAGTTCATGAATTCTCTCATGGCATTCTTGCTAGATTTGGAAAAATAAAGGTGAATTCTCTGGGCTTGCTTTTTTTAATTTTTCCAGTGGGTGCCTTTGTTGAGCCAGATGAGGAGGAATTGAAAAACACCAGTAGAATGAAAAGGAGCAGGGTATTTGCAGCAGGACCCGCATCAAATATTATACTGGCTCTAGTATGCATTCTTCTGCTCGGATTTATTCTTGCTCCTCTCATCACTCCAAAAGCAGATGGCGTAATTGTTGCAGGAGACGGCTATGGAATTGAAAAATGGGGCATCATTACCGAATTAAATGAAGTGGAAATAAATGATAAAAAGGAGTTTATTAATGTCACACATACCCTTCAGCCAGGAAAATTTTACAATATCACTCTTGTTTATGGAGAGAATGTAACGCAGAAAAGATTTTTACATGGAATCTATGTTGCAAATGTTGTTGAAAATTCTCCAGCAGAAAATGTGCTAGAAGTAGGCAGCATAATTTACAGAATAGATGGCGTTTTAATGGGCAGCAGAGAAGACTTTTTTAAGTTCATGAATTCAACACGTGCTGGAGATAAAATAACCATTGATTTTTACTATAATGGCTCCTTCTTCAGTAAAAACGTAACACTTGCCGACAAATATGATTTTATTAGAATCGGAGAAAACAAGGGCAAAGGATTTCTGGGAGTAGAGGCATATGGCATACAAGATATGGTGGTGGATGCAAATTATTTTCCAAAAGTCTATAATCCCTTTAAGGGAAGATTTTTGCCGTATCTCGCTTTGCCATTTACCGGCTTGTCTCCTCCGCCAAAGGAGCTTGCAAATCTTTATACACCATCTCCTCTATTCTGGATGCTATACAATATACTTTACTGGATATTCTGGCTTAACTTTGCAATTGGCACATTCAATGCTCTGCCAAGTGTTCCATTAGATGGAGGCTATATTTTCAAAGATGGCATGAGCTATGTAATTTCAAGATTTAAGGTAAAGAAAGAAAAGGCAGAAAAAATCTCAGCCATTCTAACCAATGCAATATCAATAATTATGTTTCTCTGCATTTTTTCTATAATAATTGTTCCAAGATTGCGAGGCTTTATTTCTTTTTGATGAATAGAAAACCAATGCAAACTAATATAAATAATATTAATGGAGGTAATATCCAGACTGTTTCATTGACTTTTTTCTCTTCCTTTTCATAATATTTCACTATTTCTTTTGTCTCTGTAACATAATAATAATCATATTTTCCATCGCCGTTAACATCAAACAAAATTTCATCTATGCCGTCGTTATTAACATCCTGCTTACTGGTTTCTCTGGTTGTATTATCATCTCTATCCCAGTATACATATTCATTTTTTTCCTCTATCCATAGAAGATATCCATATTCATCTCCCACACTAACATTTATTGTCTGGCTGGCATTCTGTGGATTTGCTCCCAGATCTATCTCAACAATATCTGGCACATCATCCAAATCATAATCAACAGGAATTTCAAAATAATCTGTTGACGAAACATTGTAGTTTGCATTTGCTGATGCATCAATGGCTTTTATGTAATAGTAAAACTTGCCTGTCTTATCATATTCTTTTTCACAATAGTAAATTTTATTTTTGCCCTCCTTCATCTCATATATTTCCTCATTATCGCCATGTTTAACTACGAGTAAGGCTTTCTGTATGCCGCTCTCATCATCTATAAGGGCAGAAATATTAACCTTGCCAAATATCACCTGTACAGCAGTTGGTGGGTCAATCGATATTGCTTTTATTATTGGAGGATTGGTCTCGATGTCTTCATATACAATTCTGAATGTTTTTTCTTCACTCTCTTCCATATTCTGCAAGGTGGCAGTATCCCATGCCCTTATAACAAAACTGTAATATCCTATTTCATTGATAGAGACGTTGATATAATAGATATCTGTGGCTCCCATTCTCTTCATGCAATAGGTTTCTTCCTTGCTATCATTGAAAATTGCAACAATTGCTCTGTCGATTGTCGTATTTTCGTCAAAGATAGTTGCCGATATATTTACGTTTTTACCCATTGCCTGAATATCAGGCTTTATTCTTATACTCTCTATAACTGGCGGACTGAAATCTGTTTCTCCTCCCACCTTTATATCCTTTATCACAACATTGTTCTTTAAATTTCTTTCTTCCTCACATCTCACTTCCACTTTTATATGATATATGCCTTCCTCTGCCTTCCATGGATATACGACTTTCTCCCAGCTTTTTCCTTCAATAAACTTTTCAATGCTTCCATTTGTAATTAAAATAAATTTATCATCTCCCTCTCCCTTCTTGAATATCCTTATTTTTGCTGAGGCATTTGCATACCCTATATTGTGGATGATGACTGAAATATTGAACGTTTCATTTGCTACCGGATG
Organism: archaeon; assembly: GCA_024275755.1. Lineage (GTDB taxonomy): Archaea > Thermoplasmatota > E2 > UBA202 > JdFR-43 > JdFR-43. The sequence continues at coordinate 14,957 of JAJRYN010000083.1, forward strand.
GCTGGGTATGAAAGCAACATCTTCCATATCAATTTTTAAATCCGGACGGGGTTCAACCTGAATGGAGGAGGCATACCAGTTATCCTTCATATTCCACTCTGGTATCTCTCCCTTTTCATTTACTCTTGCTATAATTTTCCATGCCCCTTCATATTCCTCCTTTCCATAAATGGCAGTCCATTCAAATTCAACCTTCTTGATTTCATTTACTTGCAATCCAGCAATGGATTTTCTCATTTTTATGTAATCGCCTTCTTCCTGATATATAGCTAGGCTAACATTTATTGGCACATCCTCCGGAACTTCTTTTGGACCATGATTTGTAACATATACCACAAATTTTCCTTCTTCGCCTTCTTTGAGTTGAGATGGCTGCTCTAGCTTAAAAATGTCCAGATTTGCTGCTGCATCAACATTTATCAGGAAGCTTTTTTCTATTCTGTAATCGGAGCCATCTGCTATTATAATGTCCAGCCTCCATTTTCCTATCTCATCGCCTCCAGTAAAGGTATAGAAGTCTTCTATTCTCCATCTTGTTCTATCTGTAGCATTGTATGGCATGAAAGAATAGCCTAAATCATCAATATATACAGTGCTTTCTGCTCCATCATCCATAGCTATAAGCCTTATTTCTATTGCAATAACTTTTCCACCACTCCTTCTCCATGCATTCAATACATGGGAAGGAATATCATATCTATGCCAATCCCCATCTGCAATTAAATCATCGAGATATATGGTATGGAATTTTGGGGAAGAGCCAATAGTCAGGAGTGTATAATTGAGGGCAGCAGATGATGATGATTTTTCAATATTATACCAGAAATACAGATTCGGCAAATCAGCCAGGGAGATGCCGTATGTAATATTCTGTTTCAATCTTGCTAAATCTCCTTCTTTAACTTCTTCATTTTCAAATTCCCACTTGCCCTCGTAATTATCCAGTCTGAGCTCGACTGCTCTTTCCCCACTGTGAACAACGTTGCTCTGAAGAGAGGCAAATGTGGTTTGCGGGTTTGAAGTAGATAAAAATGTGTAATCTTCTATCTCGAAGCTTGGATCTGGCAGAGGCATTGAAACTTTCATAACTTCTGCTTTTGGAGAATAAAGTTTTGCAACCACTTCCTTTGGCGAGGCGATGCTTTTCACCTCTATGTATTGCATTGTATCTCTTCCATCCACTCCAGCAATGTATTCACTCTCCATTCCATATGCATCAGCCCACCATCCATGGGAATCATTGATGAATACATTAACATCCACATTTGGCGTCTCTATCCAGAATGAATCAAGATATGCATACACTTCATGCTGCTCAGTGGTTATCAATGACTGTGTTATTTCTAGTTTAAAAGAAATGGTAGCTGAGTTCCTGTTCTTCAAATAAGAAGTTACATTTTTGTTTATTCCTACCCATCCTCCTGTTGAATAGCCGCTTTCAACTGCCTCGCCGTCTATGAGTAGTTGCCATTCCACTCCATCTAAATCAGAAAATACAAAAACCTTTGCATGTAGAATATAATTTGTTTTTCCTCCATCTGGCACTTTAAAGTTCTGGGTAACTTTTGCATAACTCACCGGCCATATATAGCCTCCTTTACCCAGAGCTCCTTTTGCATATATCTTATAGCATCCATCCCCTTCTACAGGGTCTTTTGCGTATCCTATATCCCACTTAATAAGCCCTTCTGTAATATTTTTCCATTGAGTAGAGTGCTTGTCTTCAAATTCAGCATTTTTTATTCCTGAATAAATTCTGCCAAATTCCCCTCTTTTATAGCCATTTTCCACAGTGTCCCAGTAAATGTAATAATATCTTCTTTCATGAGGATTGAGATTATTTTCCATAACCCATAATATAGTAACATTTGCATTTTTGATGGCATCATAATCATCGCTCAATATTACCTCTCTTCCAACATTTCTCATTGATATCCATGTATTATTGCTGAGGACATATTCAACCACCCTAACTGAATTTGGATAAAATGTTCTTTTTGAGAAGCTTCCTGCTTGACTATAAGAAATTTTATCCATTAATTCAGTAAAGTTAATGGTGCAGTATACCATTTTATCCGCAGAAACAAAATTTTCTCTCTGCCCCATCATTGATGCAGTCACAGGCACCCTGTAATGCCAGTTACTGTCCCACCATGTAGCATTTGCTGGCACTGGTGGAAAAGGTGGGTATAATGGCTTTTTAACATTTACCTCAATACTTATTATATTATTATCCTCATTTTCTTCATCTATCTTTCCATTATAATCAGCAAATATGAATAGGGTATGCTCCCCCTCTTCAGCAAACCAGTATAAATTAACCTGCCTTTCCTCCCCCGCCCCCAGCTTGTCTACCACAATTTCGTCGACTGTCTGTGTTCTGTTATCAACGAAAAGAGCTACAGCAATATTGTATGCTTCCTCTCCACTATTGCCAACGGTGACATTAACAATTACCTGGTCACCCGCATATATATCTGTTGGAGTTATCTCTGCATTTGTAACATATATATCTGTCTTTTGCTGTGCACTTATTGAAGGTATAAGAAGCAATACCACGACTAACCATATCTTGCCTTTCAATTTCACACCCCTTTAATTGGAAATTTAGTTATATAATTTATGGTATATAGGGAATGAGGGCTATTATATCCATCTCGTCTCTTGCTATTTCATCACCATATGCATACACCTTTATATAATGTTTACCGAAAGTCATAACATTTATCTTCCATTCATAGGGTGGAGAATAATCCCATCTCCACATTCTATCGTCAATGGCAAATATAACCTTCTCAACTTCTCCATCCACCTCTGCCAGAACAGTCACTCTTCCAATGATGATGGTTACACCTCTCATTCCTAAATACCATGTTCTGGATACAACAGGCATTATTGCATGATCAAGAATGTAAAGATAGCCTTCTTTTGGCTCTTTTATTTCAACATATGTTTTTATTGGCTTGTTTGCAAGTTCCACTAGAACGGCAGCAAGGAAACGGGCTGCTTTTGTTTCATATGTGAAATTTATTTTGTCTATGCTGTCATTTTGGGAATGGCCGTATCTATAGCCATCGTAATGTGCCATAAAAACTGCATCATAACCGTATTCAAGATATGCCTGATGATCTGCTCCCGGATAATTTGGCACCCTTTCTACATTCATTTCAAGTAGCCCATAATATTTGTTGCCGACATCTATTGCAAAATCTGTAATCCATTTTGCCCTTTCTGCCTCAAAAAACCTCATATATCTGCCGCCTTTGGCTGTATCTGCATATCCAACCATATCTGGATTTAAAACTGCAATAATTTTTTCTCCATTCTCATATACATGTCTTGCATAACTATAGCTTCCATAGGTGCCAACTTCCTCGCCTGTATAAACCAAAAATCTTATTGTATGCGCCAGCCTGTATTGACTCAAAATCTTTGCAATAGCCAGAACAGCAGCCACGCCTGAGCCATTGTCATCTGCTCCCGGAGAATTTTCTGTAGTATCCATGTGAGCACCAATAATGACAACATATTCATCTTCTCCTGGGAGGGTGGCCACTATATTTCTATCTTCAAAGCCCCCCATTTTCCATTCATAATAGGAAACGTTCAGCCCCATTGATAAAAATTCTTCATATACCCATTCCTCTGCTTTATAACATTGTTCGCTTCCAGTATAACGGGGGCCAAAGCTTACAAGAGTGGTAAGGTAGTATTCGAGCAATTCCTCATTAATCTGCTTGATGACAGCCTCTGTCAAATTATAATTGCTCTGTGTAACTGGAAAAAGAGATATTAAAAGCAAGCCTACTATCAGCAATGGCATAAATCTCATGGGAATATATGTGGGAGAGATTTATATTTCTTCTCCCTGCCATAGTAATTTATAACTCATGCAATAAACCTGGCTATCTGCTTCTCTCTGGTACAGGTAAGGAATAAACATTCTCATTTCTAATTCTTTTTCGCTTATGTATAACATTTTTTATATAGCTTTTATTTTCTGTTTATGCAACGATTATTTGGAACGAATGGAGTTAGAGGTATAACAAATGATAGTATGTCTTCAGAACTTGCACTGAAACTTGGAAAAGCTATAGGGAGCTATTTTGAAGGAAATATAATCATCGCCACAGATACGAGAACATCAAATGAAATGCTAAAAAATGCCGTTATATCTGGTTTAATTTCCACAGGATGCAATGTATTTGATGCAAAAATTGCTCCTTCCCCTGCTTTACAATATTATGTAAAGCATAGCGATGCCGATGCAGGCGTTATTATCACAGCTTCTCATAATCCACCAGAATTTAATGGTATAAAGGTTGTTGATGAAGATGGTGTTGAACTATCAAGAAATAAGGAGAAGGAAATCGAGAAAATATACTTCAATGAGCGTTTTAAAAAGGCGGGATGGAATGAATTGGGTAAAGTTTATGATATCGATATTCTGGATTTTTATATTGAAGGTGTTCTTTCATTAGCAAATACAGAAAAAATAAAAGAAGGCCAGTTTAAAGTTGTCCTTGATTGCGGAAATGGAGCAGCATGCTATACAATGCCGTACTTGGTTAGTCAAGTGGCAGATGTTATCTCTCTAAATGCTCAGCCAGATGGAAATTTTCCAGGGAGACAGCCAGAGCCCACGCCTGAAAATATAAAAGATTTAATGAAAACGGTTAAAGCAACAGGGGCGGATTTGGGCATTGCTTATGATGGTGATGCTGATAGAGCAATCTTTGTTGACGAAAATGGGGAATTTGTTTATGGAGATAAAAGCTTAGCAATTATTGCAGGATATAAGGTGGAGAAGAAGAGAGGAAAGGTGGTCACACCTGTTTCGACTTCTAGCTGCGTGGAGGATTATGTGAAGACAAAAGGAGGAGAGATTGTATATACAAAAGTTGGTGCACCAATAGTGGCAAGAAAAATGCTTGAAATAAATGCTGTTTTTGGAGGAGAAGAAAATGGCGGGCTGATATTTCCAGAACATCAGTATTGCAGAGACGGAGGAATGGCGAGTATTGCTATGCTTGAATTAATGGCAGAAAAGGGGAAAAAGTTATCAGAACTTGTTAAAGAAGTGCCTTCTTATTATCTCATTAAAACAAAGGTCAAATGCGAGAATAATAAGGAAATAATGGAGAGACTTAAAAATAAGGTGGAAGGAGAAAAAATCGATTATACTGATGGAATAAAAGTGTATTCGAAAGATGGCTGGGTTTTAATGAGGCCTTCAGGCACGGAACCCATAATCAGGATATATGCAGAAGGAAAAGATGAAAAGACTGCCAGAAGAATTGCTGACAGATATAAAAAATTGATAGAAAAAGAATTGGGCAGGGATTGAAGTTGGGGAGGCGTTTTATAAAAAACGCATCCCTGCCCAATTTCTGGATATTTTGGGCATAAATAAATGTTACTGTTTGTTTCGCCTGGCTGCCTGTATCGCTTTCTTGAAAACACCCATTAAAGTATGATATTCCCATTTGGAGAGCATTGCTCTTCCTATAACTCTGCGGAATAAAATGCGTGTATTTTCTTTTTTGTATACAGGGTAATTTATGGCGTCTAGAAACTCATCAAAAAATTCGTACATCTTTTCCTTTTCTCTGCCGTCTGCCAGCAAAACTTCTCTCGGCTCATATTTGCTGACAAAAAGTTCATAGAGCAAAATACATACAGCATGAGATAAATTTAGAGAAGGATACTCATCGCTTGTTGGTATTTTGACCAGCAAATCACATTTTTTAATTTCTTCATTTAACAAACCATAATCTTCCCTGCCAAAAGCTATGCCCACCCTGCCTTCCATTTTATAAATTTCTTTTGCAAAATCTCTCGCCAAAAAAACTTTTCTCAAATGATGCTTATCGTCTCTGCTTTCTATGGATGTGGTGCCAACCATATAATCCACTTTTTCCAAAGCTTCATCAAAGGAATCCAGCAATTCAGCATTGTCTATTATCTCCTGGGCATGCATTGCAAATTTTCTGCATTCGTCTTCATTCAGTGAAAAAGCAGGATTCACGAGTATGAGGTTTTTGAAACCAAAGTTTTTCATTACTCTTGCTACCGCCCCAGCATTACCTGCGTATTTTGGTTCAACAAGTATAACAAAGGCTTCCATTATAGACTGAATATGTAAACCATTATTGGAACTGTCTCTTCCTTTAAGCCTGCTTTATTGTAGGCAACTGCATGAATATAATGATATCCTATAGCCCCTCTCCACAGCCACTCATATGGAGCGACGGTATCTATGTTCTGCACAAATCCATCCACATAGAATGTAACATTTTATATGTCTGAATGCGGATCGTATGCAATTGTTCTAACTACTATTCTGCCAATTATTACTGTATTTCCACTTGCAAGCGGCCATATCTGACGGTCAAATAGATAGAGATATCCTGTTAATGGACGCTGTAAAGTAATGGTTGGCTCTGTTTTGTCTATTTTTATCTCAACACTTTTTATACTCTCGTTATTGCCTTTATCGTCTCCACTATAAAATTCGAGCAAATGTTCCCCTTCCTGGCTCATAATAAAGGGTGCTGTATATGTCTGCCATGCGCCACCATCTATCCTGTATTTGGTAAAGGCTATAGCATCTCCATCGGGATCAGTAGCACTCAATGACACATTGACATCGGTAACATACCAGCCATTCTTACCGTTTGGTGTGGAAGGATTTAGAGTATAGGTGGTTACAGGCGGGGAATTTTCTGAGACTATTGTGAAATGATATACACCACTTTTTACAGCGTTACCAAGATTATCCTTTGCATAGATGGTAAAATCGTATGTTCCGGGCAGCGTATAAATTTCTTTTCTGTAGTAAGTGGTGCATGGCTTATGGTGCATTGTGAAATTTGCAGTGGAACAATCAGGATAAATTACTTCAAGATATACTCCATCTACTCCTGCACCATTATCGATAATGGTACAGCTCACATTCACATATCCTCCCGATGTCTGTGTGGAGGGATTGGCAACAATATTTGAGATGCTTGGGGGTGTGTTATCCACAATGTATGTCCTGTTGTGTGTAATTTCTTCATTTCCCACATTGTCAACGCTGTAATATTCAACATAATTTTTACCTTCCTTACTCAAAGAAAATGCTCCTGTATAAAGGTAGAAATTATTTGATTTTCCTACTCCTGTTCCCGGAGAGGGATTCCATGAACCATTCCATATTCGATAATATGTTGAATCGACACCAGATACTGCATCTGTGGCAGATAAGGTTATGGAAGAGGATGAAGTAACATAATTTATATAGGCTGGTGTCGCCTGAATCGTTGTTGAAGGAGCATTAATATCTATTGCTATGCTTTCATCAGCTGTTAAGGGTGCTGCTTCAACATTACTTGCATTATCCTCTGCCCTTGTATGCAATTCATAATAGCCCTCTCCATTTGGGGCATTGAAATTCCACTGCCATGGTGGCGTTGTATCAGCAGCAAATGTCTGCCATGCACCCCATGTTGCATTATCGCTACTGTATCTATAATACAGAGTAACTTGTTTTACACCAGAAAGTGCATCGGATGCAGAAGCTGTTGTCACAACAGGCAATGCAGTATACCAGTATGCCATTGCATCCACACTTGATGTAGGAGCAGTTATGTCATAACCTGCGTTCTCATCAGCTGTTAATGGAGCTGCTTCGCTGTTGCCAGCGGTATCGTTTGCTATTGAATAAAATTCATAATAGCCCTCTCCACTTGGAAAATTAAAATTCCATTGCCAAGGCGAGGCCAAATCTTTGGCAAAGAAAGTCCATGCACCCCATGTTGCATTATCGGCGCTATATCTATACCACAAAGAAACATTTGCCAGTGCATAATTATCGCTTGCTGTTGCTGTTAAACTCGCTATAGCATTATGCCAGTATGTTGTTGCATCAATCTGGCTTGAAGGGGAAGTAGTATCCTGCAAAACAAAAGTGTATGTAACTGAGGTAGCCCATCCTGTGGCATTATATGCTTTGACAATGTAGGAATATGTGCCCAGTGGATCAGGATATGCATAGGTATGATTGTAATACCAAGTGGTTGGAGCAATATAAGTCATTGAATAATTTCCCATTAAGGTTGCATTTGGATAATAAATTTCAACATATGCTTGATCAGCGTTGGTTATATCTGCTGTAATATTATTATATCCGGGCACTTCAACAGGGTCTGGAGCATCGCTAACAGAATTAATGGTAGGTTGAGCAAATGCATAAATAGCAATTGCAAAAACCATACCCAGCATAAGCAGCTTCTTCATATATGATTAATATTCCCAGAATATTAAAATCTTTTGGAATGGATGCGAGGGGCCGGATTTGAACCGGCGATGGCCTACGCCAGCAGATCTTGAGTCTGCCGCCTTGGACCTGGCTTGGCTACCCTCGCTTGAACATAATATTGATGGAATTTTTTAAACTTTACCATAGCTTTTTCTTGAAAAATGTTAAATCTATGCTATTCCAGTCGTCGAAGTCGTTTTTGCCATGGCTCCCATCTGAATAATCAACGAGATGCCAAGAATAGCGGTAATTCATGCAGCTTTTGTAATTACGATATTTCCAGTAACCTGTTTGCCATGGAAAGCGAGTGTTTTGGTTGTCAATACCATTAAATGTAGAGTCGAACAAGCCGAGATTGTGGCCGAGTTCATGCATGAAAAGGCTTGCTGTTGCCAGAATGCGCTTTGTTCTGGAAAGACGATATGTTTTTATTGTCCCTACACCAAGGAAAAATGAGTCAAGCACAGGGTATATACCTCCATTGAAATTGAAGCCAGCAACACTTTTTCTCCAGCTATTTGTGCATCCTATGACAGCATAGTGAAATATTCCAAATCTGGGGTTGTTTTTATCATTGTGCAAGAAATAGTTCCAGTAAAACAGGCGTAAAGTATCTCCATCTATTTCCTTGTAAAATGGCAGTTCTTCATCAACATCAATATGCAAGGTTATATTGTGCTTTGCAAAAGCATCATATAACATCTGTATGCTTTCTTCATACAATTCATATCCAGGCATATAATCGACTTCAATGAATAAATCTTTGGCAAAAGGATCGGCAAGCCAGTCTGCCATATAATATTCTTCATAATCATTCAAGCCATCATTATCATAATCAATGCTGTGATTTTCCACAACGAAATCACTAAAGCCGTATTTATCCTCCCATTCTATGGGTAAGCCATCATTGTCATAATCCTTGCCATAATCGCTTTTCATTGGATCTGTTTTGTAAATATTTACCTCTTCCCAGTATGTTAGGCCGTCTTTATCATAGTCATTGTAAAAAATATCAAACCATATTTCTATGCCATTCAACTTTATATGTCCATAGCCATCAGCATCGCCCAAAAAATCATCTCCAAACCAGTTTCCAGTTGCTAAATCATATGTAATCTGCTTTGTTTCAAATCCTACTTTAAATTTTATGTCAACTGCTTGTTTGCTGTCATCCACATTCTGCCATGCTGTGAAATCTAGCATAACATCTCCTTTGAGCCATGTTTCGTTTTTCATTCCATCTATGAAAATTTTTATTTCGTAGTTTTTCTCTCCTTCCATGCTTCTTGCTCTCTTTATTTTAACTGCAAGTTTAATATCAACTAAAGGATCGAAATCTGCAGATGCATCTTTTGTCAAATCCGCTATAAGAGCGTTTGCTGGTAAAAGTAAAAGAATAGCAGCAAGGATAACCACTTTCATGAGGGTTAAACATTTATACTAATTAAATTTTTGCCAGCATGAAGAAACTGGCAATAATTGCCTTGATTTGCCTCACTGGCTGCATTTTTATTGAAGATGTTGAGAGGGAAGGATTCAGCCAGAAGGATTTAACTGCTCCTTTACCTTATAACTTTCTTTTACAGAAAAAACCCATAGCAGATTCTTTTCTTCCAGTTTCATACAGTTACAATATATCGTGGCAGATATCAGATTTATATGAAGGATACAGAGGAGCTTTCAGAATAGAAATAGAAAATACTGGAAAACATGCTTTGTTCATATATGGATTTGCAATAAATATTGACGGCAAGGAACAAAAATCAGATTGGGATGGAGGAAAAGAAATATTGCCAGGTGAAAGAGATACATTCATTTTTTCTTTTGTTTGCCCTGCTGCTGGAGAATATAACTACAGGATAGGTGTTTATTTCATGGCAAAGGGCAGGAGATGGTATGATTACGGGCTGAAATACATAAAAGGAGAGAGACAGTTGGAAGTGAAGAATTTCGAAAGCGCCAGCTACAAACTCTACAAAAACTATTACGTCTACTTCGATAAGATAAACAAGCTGGTTGACCCCTATGATGCTGATATACACAAAAAAACGCTGGAAATTACTTCAAAATATGGTGGCAATTATAATACAGCAAAAATGTGCGCCATCTTTGACTGGATTTATGAAAACGTCGAATATGTAAATGATACAGATGATGAATGGAATGAACCTTCATATGCCCTTTATCACGGTGGGGACTGCGAAGAATTTGCCATGCTGATGGCAGCAATGGTGACGGCGGCGGGAGGAACCGCTAGGGTGTATCTAACAGATAATCATGCGTTTGCAGCAGTTTACATTGGAAAAGATTTATCACTTTTGAAAAACATAGATGCTTATTACAGTGCTAATCTTAGCTATGCATTTTTTGAAGATGATTTTGGCTACTGGCTTGTTGCTGACCCGCTGGCAACATTTTATATTGGCGGGCTACCGGTTGGAAGTGTTGTAATGGCAAAAGATGGGAAATATTATGAGTGGAGTATTCTGACAAGTAAATTATATGCAATAGATGTTTTAAAGGAATAACATTATAAATTTGGAAAGGATTTAAAAATGGATGTATAGAATTCCCAAGGAAGAGGAAATTAGAGGAGTGCTTTATAAGGTATTAAGGAGACATGGCTCATTTTCCTCATTAAATAAACTTCGCCATGCCATTTTAGAAGAATTAAAAAAGATAAACGAGGAGTATACAGTGAGTATAAAAAGGGCCAGAATTATTGCTGCGAGGGCAGGATTTGTCAAGGTGAATGTAAAGAAAAAGCATGGCAAGAAAAAATTTGAGAAATGTCCTGTGTGTGGAGGAAAGCTAAGAGAGATAAAAAATTTGTCTTTGCTTGGAAAGGAGGTTGTAGTTGGCTACAAATGTGAATTATGCAAGTACAAGGGAAAAATATATGAGGTGCCAGTAAGATATTCATTTCATCTTACTAAGTGAAATTTATCGGCAAGTAAATCCCTTATTTTCATTATTTCCTCTGCTACCTCATATTTGAACTGAGGTTTTGTTTCTGATACACCTTTTTCTGTTATGAAATGACTTATGTAGTAAGAGGGGGTTAAATCGAAGTAGAAGTTTCTTAATTTTATCTTCTCTGGAGCGTTCTTCCATATTTCTTTGCCATCCTCTTCTTTTATAAAAACAAATGGAAAAGTCTTGTAAGAAGATGCTGCAACATAAAATGGCTTTTTCTTTTCTTTTGCGTATACAGCTAGAGCGGAAGTGCCAATTTTATTCAGAATGCCATCTGTTAAAATTGCATCTGCCCCTGTTATAACAATATCTGCTTCATCTAAAAAAGAAAAAATGGCTGCATCTGTCGTCAACATAACTTCAAAATCATTGCATAATTCCTTTGCAAGTTTTCTCCCCTCATATTTGGGACGTGACTCGCTACATATTATTTTAATATTCTTGCCTTTACATGCTCTAAGTATTTTTGCTACAGTAGAACTTCTGCTATAAGTTAAGACTGTATAGCCATCTTTTATCGCTTTCTTTCCATGTTCAACAACTTTCTCATTTACCTTCTTCATTTCCTCAAATTTTTCTTTCGCTTTTTCTCCATATAAAAAGGCGAAATTGGCTATGTTCCAAATGGAAGCCATTGATGGATATAATGAAAGCATGGCAAGGCACTTCTCAAAAAGTTCTTTTTTACCGATATATTTGCCAATATAATCTATTGCCTTCATTTCAATTTCCGCTGCCCCTGATATTCTATCCTGTTTCATAATGAAAAATGCACAGCGTAATAAATGGTTTTGTTCTTTTACCCTATATACAGCCCGCCAGTAACTAAAATTACCTCTCCAGTTACATAATCTGCGAGATTGCTCGCTAAAAACAAGCAAACGTTGGCAACATCCTCCGGCATTCCAAGCCTTTTCAAAGGAATTTCCTCTATTCTTTTTCTTCTTTGCTCTTCCGTGTAGTTGGCTATTATATCTGTATCTATAGTGCCCGGCGCCACTGCGTTAACATTTATTTTTCTTTCTGCCAGTTCTATGGCCAGGCTTCGCATTAAACCAAGGATTCCTGCCTTGCTTGCAGCATAATCGGCTCCATGAGATGAACCTCGAAAGGCAAGCTGGGATGAAATGAATATAATTTTGCTGCCTTCTTTCATATATGGCAATGCATTTTTGCACATGTTATAGCATGATTTCAGATTTGTTTCAATTATTTCGTCCCACTGTTTTTCGTCCGTCTCTTCAAATTTACTCCTCTTATATATGCCTGCATTATTTACGAGCACATCGATTCTTTCGGCCACATTTACAAATTCCTCAACAATTTTTCTTGTCTCATTAAATTTCCCTACATCTGCTGGCAATAAAATCCCATCTGAATATTTCTTAACTTCCTTCAGCACTTCCTTTGCCTTTTCATGGCTCTTAAAATAATTTATTCCAACAAAAGCACCATGCTCTGCAAATTTTATTGCTATTGCTCTTCCTATGCCTCTGCTTGCCCCTGTTATCAAAGCTTTTTTGCCATCTAACATTTCACTGCAATCTTTTATATAATTTTACAACTGCTTCAACTGCCTGCTTCGCCCTGTCTATTCTTTCCTCTGCCTGCAATCTGCTCATGCCCGGCCCTGTTATTCCAAAGCCGAGAGGCTTATCATATTGAATAGCCAAATCGATTAATTTTCTGGCAGCATGCTGCATGACAACTTCATCATGCTCTGTCTCACCTTCGATCACAGCTCCTAATGCAACAACTCCATCAATGTTCATGTCCTGCATGAGTTTTTTTGCAGCAATGGGCATATCTAATACGCCTGGAACCTTTATAATCTTCTCCACCTTAGCTCCTAAAAATTCAGCATGTTCTTTGGCTCGCTCAAGCATCATCATGGTTATGTCATAGTTGAATTCGGAGACGACAATGCCTATCCTTATTTCCTCTCCTCTTTCCCTCTTCATTATTTTTGTTATGATTTTTTATTATATTTAGTTTTGGATTAGGCAAGAATAACAGAAACATTAGCATGAATTCAAATAACCAGATAAAGAATTCATTCATCTTTAAAAATTCTAATATAAAAGAAAAAGAAAGTTAAAAGATAGCTAAAAGAGCGTCACCTCAATTAAAGCATAGGATAATATCTTTCTATTTCATACTGAGTCACTTTTATATCATTTAAATCAGCAGCCCCTTTATATTCCTCTATTTCCTTTTCTTTCAATTCTATGAACCTTGAATGAATATGGCTGCCGAGAATTTCTTTTGCCAGCTCGCTTTCTCTTAACTCATTTAAAGCAATCTCAAGATTTTCTGGCAACCTTTTGATTTTTTCTTTTTCATCTGCGCTTAAAGCATATACATTCTTTTGATATGGCTCCGGCAATTCATATCCCTTCTCTATGCCTTTTAACCCCGCTATTATCATGGATGCCATCACAAAGTATGGATTTGCCGCCGGATCAGGACTCCTTAACTCAATTCTCATTGCCTTCTCCTTTCCTTTTTCATACTTTGGCACTCTTATCAAAGCAGACCTATTGCCTACACCCCATACTTTATATACCGGTGCTTCATAGCCAGGAACGAGTCTTTTATAAGAATTTATCCACTGATTAAGCAAAGCGGTGATTTCATTAATATGCTGCAATAAACCAGCAATATAACTTTTTGCATCACTGGAAAGATAATGCTCATCATTTTCGTCGAAAAAGGCGTTTCTTCCTCCTTTCCATAAAGACTGGTGAATGTGCATCCCGCTGCCATTATGTCCATTTAATGGCTTCGGCATGAAGGTGGCATATATTCCATTCCTTCTTGCATACTCCTTTGTCAAAAAGCGGAAAAGCATAATTTCATCTGCAATTTTTAGAGCATCAGAATATTTTAAATCTATTTCGTGCTGGGACATGGCCACTTCATGATGATCGCATTCTGCCGTTATACCCATTTCTTCTAAACCCATCATTGTCTGTTTTCTCACAAAGCCATAAAAATCTTCCATTGAATCAAAATATTTCCCGTTATCTATTGGCATGGGGCTGCAGGAATCTTTAAAATAAAAATATTCCATTTCCACTCCTGCATATACATTATCATATCCTTTTTGCCTCGCCCTTTCAAGCGCTCTTTTGAGTACATACCTTGGATCGCCTTCATATGGCCTATTATCCTTTAACACGTCACACAATACATATGCAATTCTGTATCCATCGTAGCTCCAAGGCAAAACATAAAAAGCATTTTTATCTGGCCTTGCTGTCAAATCACTGTCTTCGATCCTTGCAAAACCAGCAATGGAAGAGCCATCAAAACCTTTACCATCTTTCAAAGCATCTTCAAATTCTTCGACAGGAATATAAAAGCCGCGCAACATCCCAAATATATCTGAAAAAACCAGTTTAACAAATTTAACATCTTTTCCCTCGTCCTCAAGCCACGATAATATGTCGCTCATAATATGTAAAATAAGAGTGAATAAAAAATTAACGACGATTAGCTTTTTAAATCATTCATTACTTGCCAAATACGGCAACGGCAGCGCCAACAACATATGTTTCTTCGCGCTCCTGCCATAAAAATGTTATTGCTAACCCAACAAATTTATATAAAATAAAGATGGCTGGAGGAAACAGATTACCTTTTTCAGTGCCCATGCTCTGATAGCCAAACAAGCCAAGAGTACTCACCTTTCCTTCTTTGGCAATAATCCATCCCGCTATTGGAAGATAAGTTTTTGGAATGAACAAAGAATAGAAGTATATGTAAAAGAGTATTGTCTCCATGATTGAATGAAAGAAAGAATTCGAGATTAACTTGTCCATTATGCTGTATAGAAATATGGAAAATATTGATGCCGGAGTTTCAATCCATGAATTGCTGCCATAACCAGCTATCAAACAAAAAACATTGAAAATAAATGGAAGATACTGCATCTCTGTGAAACTTCTGTCAGCAATCCTCATAATTTCTTCTGCAATTTCATCTGCATCTTTTATCAATTCATGTCTTTCAAGTTCACCCAAAACAACAGGAAGAAAAACATCGAATTCCCCGGTTTCAATAAGCTTGTGCATGAGGTTTTCCAGATTTATTTTATCCTCTACAGAAATCCATTTCTCGCTGACATCTCCATTATGATTTTTTACAACAACAACTTTCTCTGGAATGATTGCTGAAGTAAATAAAGGAATAACAAGCATCTCCTCCTCAACATCTATAAAATGATTAGAGAAATGAATATAAAATTTGTGTCGGCTAAACAAATGCTCTGCTCACTACAATTTTCCCCTTCGCTTTCTTTTTAAATTCAGAGTAAATCTTTTCATAATAATTTCCAGAAATTCTTTTTTCGTACAGCTTCTTCTTTTCTTTAGATAAAACCCTGCTCATATTCTCCCACACATCCCCTTTCAAATGAAAATTATCTATTATGATTTCTTTTACTCCCGTGTCATTGAACAAATCCACCCATTCATCTATTTCATTTTCTTCTATCTCTGGATATAAAGGGCCGAGAAATGCATAGGTGTATATGCCTCTATCAGCAAATTTCTTCAAAGCTTCTATTCTCTTTTCAATTGATGGAGCATAAGGCTCAAAAATTTTTCTGCTTTCGTCATTCAAAGTAGTGATTGTAAATCCAACCTTTGCCTCACTGAATTTTTTAATTATATCTATATCTCTTACAACCAAATTTGATTTCGTAAGTATATCGATGGGCCAGTCATGTTTTAGCAGCAGCATCAGGCATTTTCTTGTGAGTTCATAATTTTTCTCTGCTGTTTGATAAGCATCGGTGGAAGTTGATATACCTACGATGCCCTTCCTTTTTGTCTTCAGCTCTCTCCTAAGCACAGCAGGAATGTTAACCTTTGCATATACTGCCTTATTCCATTCCTCTCTGCTGACGTGAAGAGTGGAAGGCACATAGCAATAAATGCATCCATGAGCGCAGCCAACATAGGGATTCAGTGAATAATCTATGCCAGGCAATCTCGAAGAAGTTAGAGCAGATTTGCACCATCTTTCTTTAATCATTTAAAAAGTCCTCCAGCTTTCGCTGATATAACACGTTTTTAAGCAGACTGCTCGTCTCCATCCATCTCCTTACAGGTATGTGAAGCAATGAAGAAATGAAAAGCAACGCTTCCTTCACATCATCAAATTTCTTTGCCTCTCCTCTCAAAGCTTTCCTTACATTCTCTCTAACATTCCATACACCAACAGGCATTATGTAGCCAGGATGTATCTCCCGCAAAACAACAACCCCTGCTTGGCGGCGCTCTGCCTTGAGCTTCTCCGCCACAGCCAGACGAGCTGCATAATAGCAACCGCCTATGGTAGCATAATCGCTTCTCCCGTCATAATATTCGTGGTCGCCGAATAAAACAATTTTTTTGCCTAACGGATTCCATGTTGTATTGGGATACCATGCTTCTATGAGCTCGTACTGCCAGCTACTTGGATACATAAATATTACCCATAAATTATCCAAGCTTCTTGTATAATATATACGGTATTCATTGAGCCATGGATAGCTTTTTATTTCCTCAACAAGCTTTTTGCCTATTGTATCATCCACAGCTGTTATACTCCATCTCGTCGGCACCATCTTTGGCTGCAAGCCAAATAAGCCAGCTGAAAATGCCTTCTGAATGGAAGAAACAAATGTTCCGCGCTCATAAAGCCATAAAATGGCTTCTCTAGCCTTCATTTCATCATAGGCAGCTTTCTCTATCCTTCTGTCCACTTTTGCATTTCCCACCCAAATCCTTTTTATTGGTGCTGAAGGACCATGGGGTTGAACTTCATCGTATAATGCTATTATGCCGCGAGGCTTCTTTTCAAACTCCACTTCCATGTCCACCGGCTTCGCTGCCATAGCTATTTCCTGCAAGTAGCATGCTATTTTGCTTTCAACATTCTTTACATCCAATCTATATTTTCCTCTAACTAATTTCATTCTGAACTCCACAAGCTCGTCAATACCTATATTATGCCAGAGTTCCGGTGTATCCATATATGAAGTGTCTCCTTCTATGGGGGGCAACATTGGCCCTACATAAACTTTTGGATATCCATTTCTTCCAATGAAAAGGGAAGGGGGGGTGCTGCCAAAAAGCACTTTTTTCTCAATCTGTGGTTTTACTTCTAAATTGTTGTAATAT
>JAJRYN010000084.1 GCA_024275755.1 archaeon
ATAGAAAAAGAAGAAGGAAATGGAGGCAAGCAACCCGGATTTGAATTCCTCATAGCAGTAGTTGCAATAGCAATAATTATTGCAATAAGAAAAAGGAAATGAAATTTTATGCAATTAAGCCAGGAATAACATATTTTGGACATGAAATTTATGAAATAGAAATAGAAATAGAAGGAAATAGAATTAAAGGCGTATATAAGGGAAAGATGCTGAGCAGGGAAGAAAAAATTTGGGCAATTTTAGAAGGCATATTCTATGGATTTCTTGGCAGAATATTTTTTGGCACACCAGGCATGGTCCTAGTAGCACTTGGAAGCCCGGACGTGGAAATTAGGATAGGAAAGCCTGAAGAAGATGAAAGGAAAAATTTTTCCTTTGAATTCAAAAAAATCAAGATAGGAAAGCGAAAAATGAAAGTGAAGAACAACAAGAAGAAACTAAAATTTATTATTAGTGAGGGTGTAAGCAATGAATTGAGGACAATTTATTCAAAGTAATTTAGACAAGTCGAAATTTCCATCTCTTTCTTGCTCTCCCAACAAGCAATAAATCTGTTTTGAAAATATAGGCGGCTATGGCTATGCATATTAATGAGAAGATGAAAGAGTATGCTGTTCCCGCAATAACAATGCTGTACTCATTTAAAAGTAGAAACGAGGGGGCCATCATTGGATGGGAAAATGGTATGGCGAAAATTATGGCTTTTAAAGAAAAAGGTAGAGAAGCAAACCCCTTAAACATTATTATAAACATTGGAATAATTGCTAACGCAGAAATAGGCAGGGTCAAAGTTTGGGCTGACTTATAATTTTTGGCAAAAGTTCCTATAACAATGCATAAAGATAAGCCAGCAAGCAAGGAAGAAAACAATGACAATGAAATAAAAAAATAATCGAGAATATCAAGTTTAAAGCCATATGTTGATAAATCAATTTTCTCACCTGAAAATGAGCTGATGTAATAACCAAAGCCTGCCATATAAATCATTGCAATGATGAAGCCAACAATGGCAGCACCCATTATCTTTCCAGCTATTATGTTACTCCTTTTCACTGGCAATGTCAATAATGTTTCCAGTGTTTTATTTTCCTTTTCCATTCCCATTGAGGTAATAACCATTCCTCCAGAGGTTAAAATTATAATCATTACTATTATTGGCACCGTCGTTGATTGTGTAGAAAAAAACTGAAGTATTATGGAAGGAGAAACATCTATTTCTTTTTCCTTAAAAACCGTCAGTTCTTCTTTACTAATTGGATTTGACACGAAACTTGCATTTATCTCTCTTTTTTTCAAAATATTATTTATTATTTCTTCTTCTGCAACATCAATAATATTTTTTAGAGTTTCATATGGGAATGCATTTGATATACCCACATCGTTAATGATCCAGTAAATTTTAATATCTGCTTTAGAAAAATTTTCTATATTTGAGGAAAAATTTGATGGCACTTCTATCAGTGCAATTCCTTTTCTTTCTTTTACTTCCTCAATGCTATTGTTCCGTGTAACTATATTGCAATAAGCTTCCATCACATCCACAAAAATTTTTGATGCATTTCCATCATCATTACATACCAGGCCTATCTTTGGCATTTCCTTTGCCTTTTCTGCCGTTTCTCCAAAAAAGTTTCCCATGCTTGCAAAAATAATGAACATTAAGATAACAGGTAAAACTGTTGCCGGCGTTAGTAATTCCTTTACTTCTTTTTTGACTATATTCAGCAAACTCATTTTATCGCCTTTATGAAAACATCCTCTATGTTTTTGGCATTGTATTTTTCTTTCAGCTTTTCAGGCTTATCCATTTCAATTATTTTGCCCTTATCTATCAAAGCTATTCTATCGCATATATATTCAACCTCCAGCATGTTATGAGAAGAAATAAGGAAAGTCATTCCATTTCGGGCAAATCTTTTTATCATCTCTCTTATCTCACTCGCATTTATTACATCCAAGCCAGAAGTAGGCTCATCCAAAATGGCTAATTTTGGCATTGTCATCAAAGCTCTTGTAAGCAGTAGTCGTCTCACCATTCCCTTGCTGTAATTTTCTATTTTGTCATCTATTCTTTTTCCAAGCTTCGATATTTTTATACCACGTTGCAAAATTTCTTTTCCATCGAAAAAGGAAGCAATGAATGCCAGATATTGCCTTCCAGTCATATTTTTGTATGCTCCTGCCTCTTCCGGCAGATAGGATATTATTTTCCTTATCTCATTATCATCTACGCCAACCTCTAAGTCAAATATTTTTGCTTCCCCATCGCTCTTTTTAATGAGCGTCGCCAGTATACGCAATATGGTTGTCTTTCCAGCTCCGTTTGGCCCAATTAATCCAAAAATTTCTCCTTCCTCAACGCTAAATGAAACACCTTTAACGGCCTCAAACTCTCCATATCTTTTGACGAGGTTTTTCACTTCTAGGGCCTTCATTTCCTTCCTAGTTTCTCTTTTGCTATCTCCCGTAGCTTAAATTTCTGTATTTTTCCGCTTGCAGTCATTGGCCACTCATTTGTGAAGAAAATGTATTTTGGTACTTTATATCTGGCAATATTCTGCCTGCAGAATTCCTTTATTTCTTCCTCCGTCGCTTCCTCGCCCTCCTTAAGCTGGATAAATGCTGCTACTTCCTCACCATACTATGGATGAGGCACACCTACAACCTGCACTTCCTTTATCTTTGGATGGCGATACAGAAATTCCTCTATCTCGCGAGGATAAACATTTTCTCCTCCTCTTATAATCATGTCGTCGACTCTGCCGAGAATATAGATGTAGCCATCGTTATCCATCATTGCTAAATCTTTGGTGTGAAGCCATCCATTTTCTATTGTTTTCGCCGTTGCCTCTTCCATCTTATAATAGCCTTTCATTATGTTGTAGCCTCTTGCAATTAGCTCTCCTGGCGTATTAGGTGGCACCTCTTTTAATGTGCCGGGCTCAACAATTTTTACTTCAACATGGGGTATGGGTTTGCCCACCGTTTCTACTCTCTTTTCCAAGGGATCGTCTCTCTTCGTCATGGTTATAACAGGAGAAGCTTCTGTCAAGCCATATGCTATGGTCATCTCCTTCGCATGCATATCTTCCATAACACGCTTCATCACTTCTATGGGAC
>JAJRYN010000085.1 GCA_024275755.1 archaeon
AGCATCAATATTCAATATTGTATCAAATGTGAGACTTATGGAAATATCATTATAACTGATTTAAACAAAAGAGAATATCATACACCAATAAATTATATTAATGGTATTAGATTTCCTGACATTTGTAATGGCCCGTTTACTTCGTGCCATCCGCCGGAAATGACAGAGGAAATGTGGGAAGAGCTGCTACAGCGTGATGGTGCATAATAATGATTGTGAGCGTAGCTTAATGGATAAAAGCAAAAGATTTCTAATCTTTAGAGTGGAGGTTCGAGTCCTCTCGCTCACATTGAAAGGAAAATAATTTATGAATAAAAAAACCACCATAAAAATTGCTGGAACATTGAATTGCTTGGGACATAAGTATTCTCTTTTGCACCCTCGGCCAGTTACAAAAGATTCCTGGATGGCAGACGGTATGTATTGCTTTTTTGTTTGTGGCGTGGAAGGTGGCAAAGCAAGGCATATCATTATTAAAGGCGACTTCGTGATTGATTATGCAAGTGCTGGAAAAGAAATCAATGTAATTAATTATATTCCAGAGGAGTTTTCCAACCATGAAGGAGGAGAGAGACATGAAAATAGAGGTTAATGAGTTTGTGGTTTGTCTAAATGTATACACCATTGCTTGCATATTGTGTGATGCGATCATTGAAAGCGCACAGTATTGTGCCATGCACAACGGCATGGACACATTTTGGAACAACTATGCTATAGAAGCTAAGATGCTCAAGGACATGTCTGGACGGTTGGGAAGAGATTTCCTCTATAGCGATTGCATAGATCAGCTAGAGAAGAAGATTTTGTTCGTACGTGCAGCCGGATGTTAGCTGGGCAATTTCACTCAGAAAGGAGAAATAAAATCGAATTATGGATACAGAAACTATTGAAAGATTGCGGAAATTTGTTGACACTGTGAAACGCAGTAAAGCAGAAATGAAATCTGGTGAGTATAGCACCATTGGCGTGCTTAACCTTGTCGCTTTTATCGGAGAATATACGATGGCACAGATTAATGGCATCGAGGCTCTGCTTGAATGCATGGCGGAGGGGAGGATTGAGGTGCAACCGCATGAATGACATGAGACCATTAAAACTGAGTGCGTCTGTATGGGTTTGGATTATTGATAACCCAATAGTTGGCTATCATCGAAGTATAGAATATAGCTCCGAATTAGACGCATACATAGCGATGTTGGCTGGAACAATTGCTTGGGCATATTCGGAAGGAGGTATTATTATAGAAGATTAATTAAACATAGCTAATTTGCCAGTAATAAAATATTCAAAATACATATAATGTAAATAGGAGGCACAAAAATGGCTAGTTGGGCAACAGTAGAAACCAACGCTAGTCCTAAAGGACTTGCAAAAGTTAAAGTAAGCAAAACAGGAAAAAAAGTTAAAATTATCTTTGAGGATGGGAGCGTTGAAAAAACCTTTTCTGTAGATATGCTCCCCAGTACTCCAAAGAATTTGAAAACTGGAATGTATTTTGCAGTTTTGAGTAGCGACAGGACGGAGGTTATTTCAATTCGCCCTGAGCGTGGCCTATTCAAAGTCAGATGTGTAGATTTTGTTCGTCCAGAGGATGGCGCAGACCCAATTCCTAAAACATACAATAACAAAAAGTATGGTTATTCTTACCAAGCGTTTACTGCAATGCTTGAAATTGTAGAAGGACAGTATAAAGGTGTTCAAATTCCCTATTTCTTGCATTACAAAGTTACAGACGATGGGCAGGGATATGCTGGAATTAGAGGCAATCCTAACGATCCGAAGGCGACCAGAGTACAGCAGTTCGTAGAATTTGTTGATATTACTGGTATTTCTGATGAGCAAATCCCCTGGCCGGAAGATGGTAATATTCTTCCCGAAATGCTCCGTATTTGTTTGAAAAAGAAAAAACAGTTTGATATTGTCTTAAAGAATGGATACATTGAAAGCATTTTGGAGGCGTCTTTGAACGAGAAGGATGTAGATGAAGTGTTTGAAGATAAAGACGATGATTTTGATGATGATGATGAGGACGAAGACGATTTGTAAATAAGCATTAAGTCGAGAGGAGGGAGAGTATCCCTTCTCTTATATTATTTTAGTTAGGAGAATACATGGGAGCATTAACATGGGCAGATTTTTGGGTATTATTTAGGTCATCTTCAAAAGCACAACAAAAAGACTTGCTAAAACAATTAAATATAAATCAATTGGCAAGAAGCTTGTCTGTAAAATCTCAAATAGAAGTGTTTGAGTTCGCGCCGAAAAGAATCATAAAACAAGTGTCACATCTATTACATGCAAAAACAAAAAAACGAATTGGCTTGGGACAGGATTTGGAAATCTCTGGAATGCTTTTGTAAGGAGGCAAAATGAGAAAATATTATAAAGTTGTTAATAAAGAAAGAAGCGGAGCATTAATATCAATATATGTAGATGGAAAAGCAAAAGTTGAATATAAAATTGGAGAATTTGTAGAAGCTCCAGACTGGTTAGCAAAAGAGGGTTATCATCTTCTTGTATTTGATAATTTGAAAGACGCGCTAACTTTTTATGAAGAAGACGTTTCATTACAACTTTTTGAATGTGAGTGCAAAGATGAAGTAGAACTTAAGGAGTATTTGTCAACTTCTTTTTTAGAAATTGGTTGTTTACGTTCACTTACGATTATTTTTGGATGGCCGGAAGGTACAAGAATGTTTAAAAGAGTAAAACTAATAAAGAGAGTGCGATAAAATGGAAGCTTTTATT
The DNA here is from genome assembly GCA_024275755.1 of archaeon. Classification (GTDB taxonomy): domain Archaea; phylum Thermoplasmatota; class E2; order UBA202; family JdFR-43; genus JdFR-43. The sequence goes on from JAJRYN010000085.1 coordinate 2,749, forward strand.
GTTATTGGAATTTCTTTTTTGACTTTGTGTTTTGCTGGTATGGTTCATCTGTTCAAAGTTGATGCGGATAGATATGATTTGGCATTGTTGATGGTAATACCAACATTGTTAGGATGTTGGTGGTTGATAGCAGTTATCTCTCCGTGGTTTATAATCCTAGCAGCTAAAGCGATTGGAATAATGCTAGCCGGAGATAGTAATGATGACAAGATTAATGAAAGCGGAGCTATTTTAAATAAATACGCTAATCTGCTTAATAAAAGCACATCAGCACAATGGAGAATCAAAGCAAGCAATACTATTGAAAATCAAATGCAAGCGAAAAATGCTGCACAAGAGTTAGCAGAGTTTCGGGAATCGTTTGAATGGACATCAGAAGGTTATGCAAAGCAGATAAAAAATGAGTATTCAAGATAAATTATTTGATTCATTAGAAGGCTCTTCGTGGCATGGAAATTATTTCTCCTCTCTTTGTCCATTTCATAATGACTCAAGACCATCCATGATGGTTTATCCGGATTATTTTGTTTGTAAGGCTTGCGGGAAATCTGGACATTTACAATTTCTTGAAAGAAAACTAAAAACATTTACTCCTACATATTTTCATGCAGTTACAAAACCTGCTATTCTTCCTCGTTGGAGAGCATGGGAACGAAAATACGGAAGCATAGAAGATATAGCAACAGAAGCGCATAGCATTTTGTGTAGAAATAAAGCATACCAGTTTTATTATAAAAAACGAAAAATAGATCAATTTATTAAGCAGGGAAAGTTTGGATATTTAGATGGTTGGTATACTTTTCCTATTTTTGACAAAAATGGAGATATTGTTGACCTTGTAGTAAGAGCAGGCAAGGGTAAAGGAAACGCAAAATATGTCCTTTATCCTATCTCAAATAGGGAAACTCCTTGTTTGTATGCTCCAAACTGGCAGCGAGTAGCACAATCGGATATAATCTATGTACCATTTGGAATCATTGATGCTTGGGCGTTTGAGGCGCTAGAATTGGCTGCAATTACAGGAACTACTGGAATGGCTATAAACGCAGAGAGCCTAAAAGCTGTTCCTGGATATGCTAGATTTTATATAGTTCCAGACCGTTATGAAGAAAAAGCCGCTTGGAAATTGGCTGCTAAATTAGGAATGAGAGCAAAAGTTATTTCTATTTCTTATCCAAAAGAAACAAAAGACCCAGACGAAATTAGAAGGTTATATGGTGAAAACGTATTATTTAAATGTCTCTAGGAGGAACACACCGTGGATTGGAAAGACGTAAGCACGATTAATGCCGGATTGATATTGACAGGTAAACGCTCTCCGCTTGAGTATAAAGACACAGACTTTTTTCCGCCATACGATGATATGGTGGCTATTTATCATAAAAACCCAGATGCTGCAAAAGAAGATTTGGTTTTAAAGGTTCATCCAGACGCTATTCAAGCCGCTTTATACGCCGCAAAAAATCTGAATGGAATGGGAGAAGCTGCTGACTGGCCTGCTGTTCTTAGAAAACAGGCCAATCTATTTAGGCTTGGTAAGCAATTGCGAAGAGCAGGAGAGAAACTAGAGCGAGGAGATGATATAGACCTGCTTCCCATCTCTGGAGAGATGCAGGCGCTTTCTGAATCTCGTCAAACTGGATTAATAAAAGCCGAAGACATTGATTATGAGTCTTTTGTACCATTAGAAAGAAGTGGATGGAAGGTAATTGATGACATTTTTGGAGGAACTCCTAAATATGGAATACAAATCGTATATGGAAGAACAGGCGTAGGAAAATCCTTTTGGTTATCAAAGAGAGTTAAAGAATGGCTAAAACTTTATAAAAATAAGACCGCTGCAATCTACACATTGGAAATGCCGGAAGACGAATATCTACAACGTTCTATTAATATGTATCCCGAATTAAATAGTTATTTAGACCGTCTGTATATCAGTGGAATGGCTACTCGTGTAGAAGATATTATTGCAGAATGTACTACAACTAAAATTGATTTTGTTGGAATTGATTTTGTAGACCATCTAGTAAATGATGAAAGTCCGGCAGGATATTCCAGAATATATAAGCAATTGGTTAGGCTTGGAAGACTATTGAGAATTCCTGTAACAGTGCTGGCACAGCCTAATCGGGCTGCCATGTATAATAATGATCGCTTTCTGCGTATGCACGACATTGCATGGTCATCTATGGCAGAAAATAGCGCATGGCAGCTTATTGCTCTTCAAAAAGCAAATGAATTGGATATGGAAGATGAAACATTTCCTTTGTTTGATGAAGACCATTATTATATGATTAATTGGAAACAACGTGGAGGCTGGCCTGCACAACAAGGCCCTGGAGCTATTATTTTAGAATCATCCAAAACATTGTGGGAAGGAGAAGCATATAAGAATAGATTATGGAGGCCAGGAAGTGTTGGGAGATTTGGACGAAAAAAGAAAAAATAAATTCTAATATGGTTTTAATCTAAAGCCAGTTGACACAGTGTATAATATAAAGAAGAAAGGAAAATAAATGAAATTTACAATACTTCTTGGTTTTATTATAGTTGCAATTGCAATTAATCCAGAAGCAATGCAAATGAGAGCATTCTCTCTAGTTCTTCTTTTACTTGCTGTTGCGCTTCTTGATTTTGTTGGATTTATGATAAATAATTAATTATAAAAAGGAGAAAATAAAAATGGAAAAAGTAATTTCTGCTACAATACTTGGATGTTTTGTTATTTATAATCTTAATAATCTGTTTTGCAACAAAATAAAAGCATACAAAAGCATACAGGACACTATAGCAGTAGTTGGTTTTGTTTCTTTTGTCCTCTTGCTATTTTTTGCGCCCATTAGAGTAGTGTACGTAATTTTTGCATATATAGTTCTTGCAGTAGTTATGACTATGAGAGATGAAAGGAAACAGTCGTCTTCTATGCTTCTTCATATATTGAAGCTGGGGCTTACTCTTATAATTTTTGTCTTTTTAATAATTACAGTATTTGCGTAAGTTAGAGGAATAACAAAATGAATAAGACCCCAAAATATTGTGAAAAGTGCGGAAGTGTGCTAAAGAAACGGCTTACTTTTAGTCATTTTCATATTTTAACTAGAAAAAAGATTTATAAATGTGTTTTTATATGTCCAAATTATGTTATGTTGTCATATCATACAAAGATTAGATGGCAAAATATGCATCTTTCTTGTACGCCTTTTTATTCAGACAAAGATGGA
>JAJRYN010000086.1 GCA_024275755.1 archaeon
ATTATATGGCAGACTGGCTTGCCGATCCTTTTGCCAAAGATTTATTCATTGAAGTCGATTATATGCCTGGATATGAATTGTATGAAGAAAGCATACAGATGTTATATGATGCTTTTGCAAAACACAATATAACCTTGCATATTGATGTTGATGAAGAACTGCCGTATATGGAGAGGGTTTCTTATAGAACTGCAAAAGATTTTTACTGGGAATATTTTTTGCACGAAAATGTAAGCAATCCAAGACATGGAATATTCCATTATTTCATTTTGGTTTCATATGGTTCCTCAAAAAGAGGTGGGCATGCTTTTGTTGGATGGGATAATTGCGACTCCGTGCTGCTTGCCTGTGAGTATATAAACAGTTGGCGTATTGGGGAGGGAAGAAAGAAAGCACATGCAAGTCTTTTCATGCACGAGCTTGGCCATACGCTTGGTTTATTTGATGATGATTTTGGAGGTATAGACAATGAAAGTTGCAATGTTCCATGGATGGAAGGGTACTGGATTTATCGCAATTACAAAAGTTGTATGAATTACAGATATGCTTTCCAGCTAGTGGATTATTCAGATGGAAGCCACGGCAGAAATGACTTTGATGACTGGAGCAATATAGACCTAACATTCTTTAAAGACTCATTCTACTACTCTTAATTTTCATATAAACTGGCCCAAATATTGCATAAAGTATTGTTGCAATCAAAAGAAGCAAAACAAACTCTTTTATTCCACTCATTGCTGAAAATATTATAATGCATGCTACGATGGCAAAATGTCTCTCTATTCTTGGATATGGTAAAGGGGAAATCATTAGAATTGCAAGTACAATAAAAGCTGCAATGATAGTCCACAAAGGAAAATTGAGAAATGCCAGACTCATTACTATTATTGCTGCTGCTGGAGTTGTTATACCCACAAAGAAATCCTGTTTACCAATATGATAGCTTATTAGGTGTAGCATACCAAATATTAAGAAAAGAGAAGAGGAAGCAAAAAATATGGCATTGAAGCCTATCTCATAGATATGGTAGGCAAAAATACAGGGAGCAACACAAAACGAAACAATATCTGAAAATTCGTCCATATATCTGCCTAAAAAGCCACCATATTTTCTAGCCATTATGCCGTCCATTCCGTCTGCAAGCACTGCAAGTAATATAAAAATGAATGCAGTATGGCTGCTACTCTGTAATATAAAAAATATGGAGAGAAGCCCAAATACCCCATTCAAGATTGTGAATGAATCAGCATAGGATAGTTTCAACAGAATATTCTCTTTAATCATAAAAATGCCGCGGGAGGGGTTCGAACCCTCGACCTTGCGGTCTTCAGCCGCACGCTCTCCCAGACTGAGCTACCGCGGCGCGAAATATCTTTCCAATTTTTGTAGTTTTGAAATAATATTATTCAGTATATTTTCAAAGTTATTAATAAATTCTTCTGTCTTCTCTGTTATTACGGCACCATTCGCAGACGGCCTGATTAGGCCATGACTTTCCAGCACCCGCAAGGAATATCTTACTTTATGAGGGGGTAGATTGGTTTTCTCTGATAATTTTATTATGCCTATCGGTCCTTCGTCAACTATCATGTTCAGTATCTGGAGATGCCTCTCGATAACGTCTATCTCCTCCCTTAATTTTTCTATAAAGTTTTCTTCTGGCACAATTGTAATAAGAGAAGTTATAGAAAAAACTTATGCTTTATCATTAGTGGATAAGAGATTATGTAGGCTCCAATTTGATTACTTCTATTCTACAGGGTGTTGGCAACTTTGCTGTTGCTCTTTTCAAAGCCGTTTTTGCATTTTCAATGTTTTCTGGAGTCGTCCATATAGAAATAATTTTTTGCCCCTCTTTTACTCTAGCTGCTGTGCCAACTGGTTTACCATAGGATTTTCTCATTCCCTGAGAAACTCTGTCTGCTCCCGCTCCAGTTGCCTGCTTATTCTCCCTTACAACAACATGAGGATATATTCTTATTTTCATTCTGTAATTTGATTTGCCCGCTGTTTTTACTATATAACGATTGGCAGCAATACGGGCTGCTTCTAGGGCACGATGAAGTATATTGCATTTTTCTTTTGCTATTAATGAAATTTCTACAGGAAAATCTGCAGTTAAGTTGCCTAAATCAAACTGACTAATCCTTGGATTTGGTACTCCTCCAATGTACTCTTTTCTTGTTGTCACTCTGCCTTTGACATCCCTATACATCCTTGCAGGTTTTCGAGCCATGGATGTAGATGAAAATTTATTATATAAAGGTAATGGAAAGTGTGCTTCACTTTCTCACATATATTTCCATCCCCACTCTTTGTTTC
>JAJRYN010000087.1 GCA_024275755.1 archaeon
ATAAAAAACTTTTGTTTCTATTTAAAATTGAATAACACAGCCTGCTTTTCCATCTTCTTCAGTTTCTCCGCCTCTGCATAAATTTCTTTTGCTTTATCACCAACAATGAAAAACAGTTCTTCTTCAGTTAAATCAAATCTTGCAGCAAGTCTTGCAGCAGTATCTGCATCTGCAAACAATTTTTTGAACATTGGCAGCATTTCCAGCGCTTTTCTGCTAGAACAATGCATTACTTTACCTATCTTTTTTGCTATGCTTAGGCGAATTTGTCTGTATTGCTTGCTAGCAGCCATACTACGCAGCCATTTTGGAAAATGATATGCAGTGAAGCCTCTGTATTCATGTTTTTTTGCTACAGCTATACCACCTGTCATCAACTCTGAGGCATAGCCCCATAAGCCATAATATTGCCGTCTCCATACCCTGCCAAGAAATACATCTGCCCGTGATAAAAATTCATATGCTCTTGCCAGATCATCAGGATATTTATACTCCATGGGCAAATTTTCATCAATCCATAGAATCAAATTATCTGGCGATTCATCTATGCGCCATGCTTCTCTTATTGCAGCTCTCATTTCCTTTGCCCTCAGTATATTTCTCAGGCCAGTAAAAATTTCCCTCTCCCTATCTCTATAGCCGAGATGAGAAAGCATGTCCCTTGTGATTCTTTTTCCATATGCTATTGATTGTAAATCATTTATAGCGCTCCTTACATCTCCATCGCATCTTCTCGCTATTTCATTTATTACCTCTGGATCTGCCACTATCCCTTCCATCTGACATATTTTTTTGAGTAACGCAGCAATTTCTCTGCTGCTTACCTTTTTGAATTCTATTGATTTGCATAGACCACGGAGTCCGGCACCGCTCCCTTTTATCAATTCATAGTAATCGTTTGCAATCAAAATAATGGGTTGCTTTGTCGCCTTTATAGTTTCAATTATGGCTCTCTTCCCTCCAAAGTCACCGGCCTTTTCATATAAATTATCTGCTTCATCCAAAATAATTAGTTTCCTTGCTCCTTCTTTTGAAGAAATAAATTTGCCATCAATGCTCAGCACTTCATGAATGGCCCCTGTTAAAGCAATCTTTCTTATTATTTCTCTGTTTCTTTCATCACTCGCATTTAATTCAATTACCTCCCATTTAAAATCGTTGGCTAAAGCATAGGCAGAAGAAGTTTTTCCAACGCCTGGCTTTCCATACAAAATGGCGGCTTTTTTACTTGGCTTGCCCTGTTGCCACTCTCTTGCCCATTTCAATAATTCTTCCTTTGCAGCCCTATTTCCAATAACATCTTTCAGGCTTTTAGGCCTGTATTTTTCTGTCCAGTTCATCTATCTAATTCAAAATCCTGCCAGTAAATATCTTTCTTGAATTCTTCTCTTATAATATCTCCAAGTTTTGTCGGGATTCTTAATCCATATTCCTCATAAACCTCCATCCCCTCTCTTGTTATATATGTTGGATTGAATGGGTCAAAATCTGGAGGAAGTTTAATAAGCTGATATTCATATTCTCCAGTCTCCGGATTTCTTATGCAAATCCTATAGTTGTATTTATTCAAAACAGTATAACTTCCCTGCAATTTGCTAACCAAGTCTCTATAATAATTAATGCTGTTTTTCAATTCCTTGAGTTCATTTTCCAAAGCTTCAATTCTCCTCTTATATTCATCCAATTCTCTTCTGAGTCTTTCATTTTCATATTTCAAAGCTTCTTCGCCATATATTGTCTGACCGCCTTCAAGATGTGCAATCTTCATCCTCAGGAATTCATTTTCTCTTCTCAACTCAGTGAGCCAGTCAAGCAGCTTATCATTGGCTGGTTTTTCTTCCAGCTTTTTCAATTTTTCTTCAAGTTCTGTAATAATTTTCTTATATTTTTCCAACTCGCTCTCCTCCTGCATTTCTATAACTTCTTCCTGCTGCGTTTTCGCCTCTGCGTTTGCAGCCACTTCCTCTTCTATTTCTTCCTCCTCAGGCTTGGTGGTAAAAATCATTATTCCAATCCAGACTAATAAAAACGATAGAAGAATGAGTATTGTGATGGTTATGTTGTCAATCATTTTCTACTACATATAATGCTTTTTTTATTTCTATACTTTTCGCTTTTTGATTCTTCATATTTCTCATTTCTCGGCCTTTTGCTTTTCCAAGGCCTCTTTTATTTCGTTCACTATTTCTGGATTGCGAAGCGTGGTTATATCACCTATTATCTCTCCCTTCTCTGCCAGTCCCTTCAATATTCTCCTCATTATTTTGCCACTCCTTGTTTTAGGCAAATCGCTGACAAAAAGAATGTCATCGGGCTTTGCAGTTGGGCCAATTACTTTAACAACATGCTTTATCAGCTCTTTCTTCAGTTCTTCACTTGGCTCAACACCTTCTTTTAGAACAACATAAGCAAAAGGCACCTGTCCTTTGATTTCATGTGGTATTCCCACAACTGCCGCTTCCGCCACGCTTTCATGACTGACTAAAGCACTCTCCACTTCTGCTGTGCCTAAACGATGACCTGCAACATTTATCACATCTCCTATTCTGCCAAGAAGCCAGAAATAGCCGTCTTCATCAATCACTGCTCCATCTCCGGTATAGAATTTGCCGAAGCCATATTTACTCCAGTACTCCTCCACATATTTTTCATGAGCATTGTATAATCCACGTAGCATAGAAGGCCATGGTCTCGTTATCACAAGCTCTCCTTTCTGGCCAGGCGGGCATATGCCGTTTTCATCTCTAACCTCTGCCTTCAAGCCAGGAAATGGGAATGTTGCGGAGCCAGGCTTAAGTTTCGTTATTCCTGGCAAAGGCGTTATTATATGCATTCCTGTTTCAGTCATCCACCATGTGTCGACGATTGGGCATCGTTCTTTCCCGATAACTTTGTAATACCAGAGCCACGCCTCCGGATTTATTGGTTCTCCAACGCTGCCTAGCAAACGTAAGCTGCTCAAATCATGCATGTTTGGCCACTTATCCCCCCACTTCATCATTAGCCTTATGGCAGTTGGAGCTGTGTATAGTATAGTCACCTTATATTTTTCAACAATTTCCCACCATCTATCTGGCTGTGGGTAATCAGGGGCACCTTCATACATAACGCTTGTAACTGCATTGGCAAGCGGACCATAAACAATGTAGCTATGCCCTGTTATCCAGCCAATGTCGGCTGTGCACCAGTAAACATCTTCATCTTTAACATCAAAGACCCATTTCATTGTTGTGGCAACGCCTACCATATATCCGCCTGTGGTATGCATGACACCTTTGGGCTTGCCTGTGGTTCCAGATGTATACATGAGGAAAAGTAAATCTTCTGCATCCATTACCTCTGGCTCACATTCTGCTGGTTGATCTTTTACAATATCGTGCCACCATACATCCCTGCCTTCCTGCATCGGCACGTTGCCATCAGCCCTCTTTACAACTATAACCTTTTCCATATCTAAATTTTTGAGTCCTTCGTCTGTCTTTTCCTTGTGATTTAAAAGCTTTCCTCTCCTGTAATAGCCATCACATGTTATAATATACTTTGCTCCTGCATCTTCTACCCTATCCTTAAACGCTTCTGCGCTGAAGCCTGCAAATATAACAGAATGAGGAGCCCCTATTCTTGCACATGCAAGCATGGCTATCGGCAACTCTGGAATCATTGGCAAATAGATGGAAACGATGTCTCCTTTCTTTACTCCCATGCTTTTTAGGGCATTGGCAAACTTGCATACTTCTTCATGCAACTGCTTGTATGTAAGCTTCCTTACCTCTCCAAGTTCTCCTTCCCAGATATATGCAATCTTATCTCCTTTGCCTCTTTCTATCCACCTATCTAAGCAGTTATATGAAGCATTTAACTTGCCATTTATAAACCATTTATAATAAGGCTCTTCAACCTCCAAAACCTTATCCCATTTTTTATACCAGTCAATCATCTCCTCTGCTCTCTTTTCCCAGAATTTTATATAGTCCTCTCCTTCCTCATAAACTTTTTCATCTTTTATCCAGGCTTTCTCCCTAAACTCCTCAGGTGGCGAGAATAGCCTCTGCTCTTCAATGATTTCTTTCATGTGGGGAGTATATAAAATTTATACTTAAATTTTTTCGATGAAAATAGATGCCTCCGAATTTGAGCAGAAATATGTTATTCATTCTAGGAGAATCCTATTTTCTGTTTCTGTTTCGACATGTTTAAATAGTCAAAAAAGATGGGTTATTGGTGGATAAATGGTAAAGACTGCTAAGTTACCATTTTTTGTTATGTTGGTTATTTTTGCAATTATTCCATTGAGTTTGAATAGCAATGCTGCAGGACCCGAAAAACCTGTTGTTCATCTACAAATAAGTTATATAAAAGAAACACCAAATGGTTTTATTATAAATGGAACAGTTTATGCAAATGGTCCTCATGATAGGGAAGGCATATATGATGTGTATTATCTATGGGTGGATATAATTATAAAAAACAATAGCAATGCAAGATATCCAAATTTTAAGGAATGGGCTTATGAGCCCGAAAGTATAGCATATTATTATCCAGATGCCGAAACACGTTATGTGCCGGGCAGCGGGCCCGGCGACACTATGACAAAAGAAGAAGCTTATGGAATAAATGTTACCACAATAAATCTGTTTTCTGCTTCGGATCTTGGTAAATACGATTTTGAAAGTATTGTACCATTGAAATATAAAGGAAAAGAGTTTAGGATACAGGCAACTTTAAACTGGGATTTCACTGGCGTAAATGCATATTGGTGGGCACATAGATATGTAAATGATATTGGATGCGAAGGAAATTTAGGAGGAAATTTCCAATTTTTATATTCAGATGGCGTGAGGGTAATATATCC
>JAJRYN010000009.1 GCA_024275755.1 archaeon
AAGGGACCACCATGAACAAAAGCTGGCACGCCTTCCGTTGTTTGCACGAGATTTGGCATGATGACGTCTTTCAGCAGGGCAGCCATTGCTCCTACAGCTTTTAACTGCTTGGCTGTTATTGGCTCCTCATCATATGAATACGCGACAATTATTTTTGCAAGCCTTTTTTTAAGCTCCTCCATGCTCTGACTCAAACAAATGATGGCCATTATCTCGCTTGCTGCAGTGATAGAAAATCTGTCCTGGCGAGGAACACCGTCTTTGGGACCACCTAAGCCCACAACAACATTTCTTAAATTTCTATCATTCATATCTATAACGCGAGGCCATACAATGTAGCGCGGATCAATATGAAATTTATCTCCATGGAAAATGTGATTATCAAGCAGAGCAGAAAGCAAATTATGGGCTATGCTTATTGCATGCATATCTCCTGTAAAATGTAGATTTATATCTTCTGATGGCAAAACTTGACACTTGCCGCCGCCTGTTCCACCACCTTTTATTCCCATTACAGGACCAATGCTTGGCTCTCTTATGGCAAGACAAACTTTTTTGCCAAGCTTTGCCAAAGCTTGAGCCAAGCCTATTGTTATTGTTGTTTTGCCCTCGCCATCAAAAGTTGGGTTTATTGTTGTTACAAGAATAAGCTTTCCATCTTTTTTCTTTCCCACTCTCTTAAAAATATCCAAACTCACTTTCGCCTTATATCTGCCATAAGGAATCAGCTCATTTTCCTTTATTCCAATTTTAGCTGCAATATCCTCTATTCTCTCCAAGGGCATTTAAGGTAATAAGAGCTGCTATTATTAAGTTTTATGAAAAATGAAAGGAAAGAAAGTGATAGAAGGAGACAAAATCCCGTCCTCACAAACATAATCTGTAACTTTTTAATTGAACTTTTGTTATAAAATAGATGTATATCAAGAACATTCTTCTAACTGGGAAGCCAGGATGTGGAAAAACTACCTTGATAAAGCAGATTATTGAAGAGCTGGGCCTAGATGCTGGAGGCTTTTACACTCTGGAAATCAGAAGAAGGGGGAGAAGAGAGGGATTCAAAATTGTAACTTTGGATGAAAAGGAAGGAATACTGGCGCATGTGAATATAAGAAGCCCTTATAGAGTTTCAAAATATGGAGTGGATATTGAAAATTTGGAAGAAATCGGAGTTAAATCTATTCTGGATTCATTGGAGAAAAATAAAGTTATTGTGATAGATGAAATTGGTAAAATGGAATTATTTTCTGAAAAGTTTAGAAATGCTGTTTCGGCTGCTTTAGACAGCCAGAATAAAGTATTGGCAACTATAATGCTCGCTGCCAATCCATTTGCTGATGAAATTAAAAGAAGGCAAGATGTAAAAATCTTCTATTTAACCCCTGAAAATAGAAAAAGGGTGAAGGAAGAAATCAAAGCCATTTTTCAACAATCTCCATAACTTTATTGAATTTCTCTTCCATGTTTTCTATCATTTCCTTCATTTCTTTCTCCATTTCTTGTTTGTATTGTTCATCTTCAATATACTTCAAATTTATTTTTACATTTAGCAATGCAGAATGGAATGCGGCTTTTGCCATTAAAGCAGCTACTCCTGCATCAGTAATAGAATTTTTATTCCCTTTTTCAGCTATTACAAATAAATCATCCATGATTGATATACATTGCGAGGCCGTTTCGTAAGGCACGGAAGCAGCCTTTTTTAATGCTGCCTGTGCATCTCCACCTTCTTTATATGCTTTCATTACTTCATCAAATGCTTTCGCATCCTCTTCAACGAGCTGCAGAAATTGCTGCCTCGCCTTGGCCATTTTTGCTGCCATTTTCTTCATTTCTTCTTCGACATCGGCGTATTTCTTCTTTCCTATTGTAAGATTGCACACCATCTCCGCCAAACTGCATGATATCGCAGCAGATAGGGCGGCGACGCTGCCTCCTCCTGGCGTTGGTGTTTTGGCTGCAACGTTATCCAAAAATTCCTTTACGCTCTTGTCCATCATAGGAATTCCTCCAGGAGACGTTTTTCGATAATCTGGCCGACATTAAATTCATCAAGTTGCAAATAAAAGGCAGCGACATCGACTATTGCATCTAACGGTACCATCCCTATGATTTCGCCTGATAAAACATTGACTCCATAACGAGCTGCCTCTCTCTTTATCGTCTCAAATACTCTGAATAATGGCGTTTTCTTGTAGTTTGTCATGTTCATCGATACCTGCACTATGCCCTTCTCCTTAATTTCGAATCCCATTGCTTTAACGTAGCGATAGCCCCCGCTACTATGTCTAACAGCTTTTGCTATTTTCTTTGCTATTTCTATGTCATTGGTTGCTAGATTAACATTAAATGCAATCAAAAATTCTCTTGCTCCCACAGCAGTGGCTCCAGCAGTAGGATGAATTTTGTTTGGCCCATAATCTGGCACTTTATCGGGATTTTTTCCTATTTCCTCTTTCAATCCTTCAAATTCTCCTCTTCTTACATCAGCAAGATTTTTTCTATCCGGCCTGGTAGCAGCCTCTTCATACAAAAAGCACGGCACGCCTGCTCTCTCAGAAAATTCCTTGGCAAATTCATGGGCAAGTTTTATACAATCTTCCATTGTTGTATTAAGCAGGGGCACAAAAGGAACAACATCCATTGCTCCCATTCTGGGGTGCTCCCCCTTATGCTTATTCATGTCAATAAGCTCCACAGCTTTTAACGACATTGCAAGCACAGCTTTCTTCACTTCTTCTGGCTCGCCAATAATAGTAACATCTGTTCTGTTGTGATCTGCATCAGCGTGCACATTCAGTATCTTGACGTTATATTTTCTTGCTTCATTAACAATGGCATCTATTACTTCTTGCCTTCTCCCTTCACTAAAATTTGGAACACATTCAACAAGCTTAACCATATGGCGAAATATGGCGACATTTTAAAGTTTTATGGGAATACGAGGTTCCAGGATGGAAAATTTTAGGCAAAATTTATATTCCATTTTGATATACAATTGTGGAAAAATTAGAAAAATTGAAAAAAGAAAGAAATGCAATTATACTAGCTCATAATTATCAGCGCCCAGAAATACAGGATATTGCAGATTTTGTTGGCGACTCTTTAGCTCTGGCAATGAAGGCGAAGCAGACGGATGCAGATGTAATAGTTTTTTGTGGCGTTGATTTTATGGCAGAATCAGCCAAAATAATAAATCCAGATAAAATTGTTCTCTTTCCAGATGAAAAGGCAAAATGTCCGATGGCGGCAATGGTAGATGCAGAATCATTGATTAAATTGAAAGAAAAATATGATTATGATATCGTTTCCTATATAAATACGAGTGCTGCTGTTAAGGCAGTAAGCGATATATGCTGTACCTCCGCCAATGCAGTAAAGGTGGTCCAGAGCATGCCAGGTGGTGTTATATTCGTTCCAGATGAAAACCTGGGCAATTATGTTATGAGATTTGTTAAAGATAAGGAAATAATTTTATGGCCTGGATTCTGTCCCACACATATGGGCATATCTCTCAAAGACATAATGAAGTTGAAAGAAGAGCACCCTGAAGCAGAGATTTTGGCTCATCCAGAATGTACACCAGATGTTATTGATATTGCGGATAAAGTTGCATCAACAGAAGGAATGGTTAGATACGCCATGGAATCAGAATCCAGGGAGTTTATTGTTGCAACTGAAAGAGAATTATGCTATAGAATGAAAAAGGAAATGCCAGATAAAGAATTTTATCCTGTCAAGAACGCTGTGTGCCCAACAATGAAAACAATAACTCTAGAAAAAGTGATAAAGAGCCTCGAAGAGATGAAACCGCAGATTAAACTGAGCGAGGAAATTATGGAGAAGGCAAAAAAGCCATTGGAGAAAATGTTAGAAATGGGGAGAGGATAATTCCCTTAACTTTTTACAAATTTTACATATATGTTTTTCATCAAATTCTCCTTTAATCAGCATTGCTGCCATTTCATCAATTTTCTTTCCAATATCTGGATTTTTGCTGAGTAATTCTCTTTCTTTTCCTCTGAAAGAACTCAGATAATGGCTTACTGCTCCCTGCGTCACGCCCAGAATTTTTGATATTTCTATTTGCTTTAGCCCATACTCATTTGCAAGCTTTGTGGCAATCTCAGCTCTTATTGCAGGGAGAATTTTATTTGCTACCTCTTCACACGGAAATTTCATAATGGAAAATGTTATAAGCTTTTTAACTATTACGGTGTAATATGAAAGTATATTTGGATCATGCTGCTACCACCCCTGTTGACAAAGAAGTTTTAGAGGCAATGCTACCATTTTTTGATAAAAAATTTGGGAATGCATCTAGCTTGCATGCTTACGGAAGAGAGGCGAGAGAAGCTTTGGAAAAAAGCAGGGAAGAAGTGGCAAAACTCATTAATGCTGATGCAGATGAAATAATTTTTACTGGTAGTGGAACAGAAAGCGATAATCTGGCAATAAAAGGAATAGCTTTTAAATATGGAAAGGGACATATAATAACTAGCAAAATAGAGCATCCCGCTGTTTTAGAAACTTGTAAATATTTGGAAAAGAAAGGATTTGATGTAACCTTTTTGCCTGTTGATGAATATGGATTAGTAAAGCTGGAAGACGTTGAAAATGCAATAAGAGATGATACCATCCTCATTTCCATAATGCATGCAAATAACGAAATTGGCACAATAGAGCCAATAGAAGAAATAGGAGAAATAGCCAGAAAACATGGCATCATTTTTCATACGGATGCTGTTCAGAGTGCAGGGAAAATTGAAATAGATGTTAAAAAAATCAATGTGGATTTGCTTTCAATGTCTTCTCATAAAATTTATGGTCCAAAAGGTGTTGGTGCATTGTATGTAAGGCGGGGGGTTAAACTAGAGCCTGTATTGCATGGAGGGGGACATGAAAGAGGTTTACGTTCTTCAACAGAGAATGTAGCAGGTATAGTTGGCTTCGCAAAAGCATGTGAGATATGCAGAAGAAGAATGCATGAAGATGCTGAGAAAATAACGAGGCTGAGAGATAAAATAATAAAAGAAGTGCTAAAAATAGAGGAGAGTTATTTAACTGGTCATCCAACAAAAAGATTGCCAAACAATGCAAGTTTTTACTTTAAAGGGATAGAAGGAGAAAGCTTGGTTTTGATGCTTGATGCAAAAGGCATAGCTACTTCTACTGGCTCAGCATGCTCCTCCAAAAAATTGCAGGCATCACATGTTTTACTGGCTATTGGTATAAGGCCAGAGGATGCTCATGGCTCATTAAGGGTAACTCTAGGGAGAGAAAATACAGAGGAAGAAATAGATTATTTCCTTGAAGTTTTGCCAGAAGTTGTTGAAGAATTAAGAAAAATATCTCCAATGTGGCATAAGAAAAAATAGCTATAAATAAAATCGCATTGCCATCTTTACTGCTTTTTCTTTTACATCTTTTCCCCTATAAACATCTGCAATCATTTGGGCTATTTCTTCCATTTCCTGCTCTTTCATCCCTATATATGTTGCTTCAGCCACTCCTATTCTTCCTATACAATCGATAAAAATTTTATTTTCTTCCAGTTTTTTGTAAAATTTCATCGCTTCATTACCATCTAAATCAAGCAATATCTGATGGCTTTCTGTGTATCCTTTTTCAGCATACTTAACTGGCACATCCAAATCATCTAGACATTTTGCCAGAAACTTTGCATTTTTAACAATTTGCTCGGCATATTCTCTGCCATATTCAATCATTTCTTCCATTACCATGCCCATGCATGCAATTCTGTGAACATGTGGATTGTCTATCAAGCCAATGCCCTTTTCATAATCAAATAGCAGATATTCTGCCATTTTTTCTGCCGCTTCCTTGCTATCTGTAACAACTATTCCTCCTTGAGGGCCAGGAAAACTTTTATGGGTTGAGCCAATCATAACTTGGCATCCCTCCTTCAATGGCTGCTGAAATTTTTTGCCAGCTATCAAGCCGAGTACATGGGAAGCATCGTAAACAAGCATGACATTATTAAATTTTTCAGCTATGCTTTTCAGTGGATGGGGAAAGAATATCACGGAAGATGCAATTAAAATGAGAGGAAAATCCTTATCTATTTCCTGTAATTTTTCTTCGGCGATAAAATATTCATTCATTGGCAATGGATAAAATTTCCTTTCAAATTTTTCATAGCCAAAGGGATAGCCACCATGCTGCTTTGGTATGCCTGCTATTTCATCTCCTGTCTTTGTAAAAGAAAAAATAGCAGCCAAATCACACATGTTTCCAGATAATGGAGTTACAAAAGCATATTTTGCATTAAAAAGTTTTTTTGCCAGCTCTTCTGCTCTGCTGCATATCTCAGCAGCATATTTGCTTCCACCATACCATTCATCATCGTATCTCCCTGCTAAATCACTTGCTAACACATCCAAAGCTGCAGAAGATATTTTATTCTCAGATGCAATAAGATTTATGCCAGATAACTTGTATTCCTCATGCCTCCGCACAAGCTCCTTTATCTTTTCTTCTTCCATATTATGAAAGCAATAAGGGCTATTATAATTATAACAAGCCCTACAGCAAGAGCACTCCCTCCAGGCTTTGTTCTGCTTGCCAGAGTAAGATATACTTCTTCATAATTCCTCTTTTCCTCGTGTCCCGCCGGATAGTAATTGAATTTTATTCTCACTTCTGCCTCTTTTGATTCCTCTGCTTTTATTTTTATCGGTACAGCTTTTTTGGCTTTTGATGGAATGGAAAACTTCTTTTCATATGAAAGAGAAAAACCAGTCGTATTTTCCTCCTCAATTTCAATATAAACAGGGGCATTACATTTATTTGTTATGTTGAAGTAGATGGTTTTTTCCTCTCCTGTATAAAGGTTGACTGCAGAGGGCCTTTCTATAGTTAAACCATTGTCTACAAAATCCTCCATTACATAAACTTCTGCAGTTGCTTCTGATCCTCGCAAAATAAAACTGCCATTTGTATATGCATGTATCTTAACAGGATAGCCAACAAAGGCATTCACCTCTTTATTTGCTTTAAAAATGATTTGAACATTTTTGCTGCTTTTCCCTCCGAAAAATCCCGTAGGTGTTATGGTGAATTTGCTTGGAGAAATAGAAACATAAAGCCAGTCTGGCACTTCTTTTGCTTGGATGTTTACAGTGATAGGCAATGGAAAAATATTTCCGAAGCCCCAGCTAAAAGTTACATTTGCCATTGTTGTAACACTTTTATCAAGAGGCACAGCGGGAGGATCCTCAACATCAATGCTTATACTTGATGAAATAAAACCTGCACTTGCTGCAGGAAAAAGCATCAGCAACGCTGCCATTGCAACAAATTTTTTCATACTGCTATATGAAAAATAAATATTAAGTTTTTATGTTTTGAAACATTTACTAAATAGAGAATAGAAAAATAGAAAGAGTGAAGATGCTTTTTTATAAATGAGCAAATACGTTTCCATTTTTATTCAATGGCATGTGGCTGGAACACATCTTATTATTTTCTCATTTCGAAGAATGTTCTATACAATTCGATGATTGCCACACATTATTTATAAACTATTGTTAAATGTTATAAGTGGGGAGGGAGATTGTCTCCCTCTTTTTTTCACTTTCCCCTCCCCCTGCCTCCATCTCCTTGTTTTGTAATGTATAATGAATTAAAAAGTTTTATACTGCATTCTTCTTTTCACATGTGTTCAGAGAAAGAATAGAACGAATGATTCCAGATGCAGATGCTTTTTTTGCTGCAGAACAGGAATGGAAGAGTATAAGGGTGAATACTCTAAAAATTTCGAGAGAAGAATTGCTTGAAAGATTACAGGCAAAATATGAGATAAAAGAAATGCCCTGGTATGAAAATGGATTTTTCGTTATAGGTGAGGACATTGCGAAAAATATGGAGTACTATCTTGGCTATTATCACATCCAAGAGGCAGCCAGCATGCTACCCCCTCTTGTTATGCAACCGGAAAGAAAAGATTTTATCATTGATTTATGTGCCGCCCCAGGAAGCAAAACAACGCAGCTTGCAATGATAATGGAAAATGGTGGTATGATAATTGCAAACGATATCAGCATATCCAGAATCAGAGCCTTGACCCATAACATTCAAAAAGCAGGGGCAGCAAACTGCATAATAACGAATTATGATGCCCGTTATTTTGATAAAACTGGATTGAAGGCAGATAAAATATTGCTGGATGCTCCATGCACGGCAAGCGGCAAGATAATAAAAAATAAGAAGATGATTGAGAAATGGAAATACTGGCGAGTTAAAAAAATGGCGAGATTGCAAAAAGCATTGATAAGGGCAGCGTGCAACTGCTTAAGGAAAGATGGCATTCTTGTTTATTCTACATGTTCTGTTGAGCCAGAAGAGAATGAAGAAGTTATTGATTATGCCTTGCAGAGATTCGATATTGAAGTGGAAAAAATAGAGCTGAAAGGAATAAAGACAAGGCATGGCATAAAAGAGTGGAATGGAAAGGAATTTGAATGGGCTGCAAAAGCAATAAGAATATGGCCTCAGGATAATAACACGGAGGGATTTTTTATATGCAAATTAAGAAAGTGTTGAATGAAAAGGAAATAGAAGAAATCGAAGACATAATAGAGAAGAATTATGGATGTAAAGTAGGCTTGCATAGCTACAAGGTTTTTATGACAGGAGAGGAAAAAATATGGATTGTTTCCAAAGACATTGATTTCAGACTTTTTGATGTTTTAAAGAGATGCTACAGAATAGGAATTTACTTTGGAAAGCTTAAAAGAAATAAAAAAATAAAGTTGAGCATAGAAGGAGCAATAATGGTTGGAAGAAAAGCAAAGAGAAATATTGTTATTGTTGGTGAAGAGGAAGCAAAAAATTTTATTCAAGGATACGACGTAAAAGCAAAAGAAATGATAGATGCCGAGTTACATAATTTTATTCTGGTTAAACACAAAGAGGATTTTATTGGTGTTGGTATATTGAGGGACGGATATGTGGAGAATTTAGTTCCCAAAGCAAGGAGAATGGTGAAGATGGAATAGTCACCATGGCTCCTCTGCCGGGTGTTTATCGAAATTTATCAATGGAAAGAGAGGCAGATTATAAAATGCTATGGATATGCTCCCCATTATAATTTTTCTCCCGATACCTTTCCAGTTATCCCAGTAGTTTGAGTCCCATGTTATATGGCGAACATTGAAAAAATGGGCATGTATGACATTCTTTATGAAATTGTTCTGATACACCACATCATTCATTCTTATGCCAAAATCGAAGCGGAACATTATCATTTCTACAAAATAGATGCCTATTTTTAGTCCTTTATAATTTGAATAGATATTGCATCTGTATATTGTTGTATATCTGCTGTTGCCATCCACATTTATACCAATCCAGTTAGATGAGATGTTATTCCTGTAAATAATATTTCCAGATGAGAAAAAGATGTCCACCCCTTTATCATTTTCGTAAATGGTGCAGCCTGATACATTATTGTTTTCACAGAAGGTTATCGCTATCCCAGATTCAGGATGGCTATATATGCTGCAGTTGGAAATCAGATTGTTGGAAGAGTCATCCACTAGTATCATTCCACTCCAGCGATTTGAATATATCTTGCATCCCTCCACCCTGTTATTACAGGAATATGTCAAGTCAATACCTGCCCAGCCGTTTCTATATATCTCACAATCGGATATCACGCTATCAAAAATGTATTCAGCAAATATGCCATAATAGTTGTTATCTTGAAAACTGCAGTTGGTAATTGATAATTTCTCTCCCTTTTCAATTTCTATTCCCACTTCTGTTTCCGATATGCTTATATTCTGGATTTCAAAATTTTTGCAATCCACCAGTATAAGTTCACCTACCTCCACATCCTCCAGCACCACATTTCTCTCTCCGTAATAATAAAGGAGTGGTTTCCCGTTCACACGATTATTATATATGCTATGGACATAGTGTGATATATTTCCTGGCTCACCTGTAATTAAAATTCCTTCTCCTGTAAAACTGCAGTTGGATATACTGCCGTGAACAGAAGCATCCATCTTGATACCATATTCATTGGAGTAGAAGATGCAATTTTCCACACTCACGTACGAAGAGCGACCAATGGAGATGCTCCTGTTATTTGAAAAGATGATGCAGTCAGATATAACAACATGGGATACAGCTTCCATGCTTACTCCATTATAATTGTTGGAAAGTTTACAGTTCTTGATGGTAACATTCTCCACATAAGAAGTACCAATCCCGTTATTCCATGGCCCTCCATTTATTATTGAAAAATTTTCTATTCTTACTCCATCGACTTGGATGGAAAGCGGATTGCCATTGTTATCTATTATGGTTGTGTCTCTGTCCTCTCCCATCAGCCTTACACTTTTGAATATTGATATTCCCGTGCCCGTTGCTTGGTATACCCCTGAGTAAACAAAAATTGTATCCCCATCATTTGCATCGTTTAATGCATCCTGTATGGTGGTGTAATTGTCTGGGCCATCGCCACCTACATAAAGAGTGTTTCCATCAACAGTTTTAATAAATTCTCCTCCTTTGCCCTTGACAGCAGAAAACGTTATGGAAAAAACTAGAAGGGCAAAAAGGAATAGAGTTAGTGGTACCTTTCTCATTTTATCCTGTAGTTAACACATATCAATACAAAAATTTTTGTGCTATGTTGTCTCACTTACTCTCAGATTTTCACTGCAACTTAATACCCTATATTATAAGGATAAGCCCATGAAACATTCTCAAATGCACAAAACCTTTTTATCCTACTGCCATTTTTGTTTCATGCAGATAAAGGCTGCCCGTGGAAAAAGTTTGCGATGCAAAGGGTGGAGGCAGGAAGGTATTTTGAGAATGCTTGAGAATAATTTGGAGAATGCTGAAAAGCCGGAGGAACTTATCATATATGGTGGCTCTGGCAAGGCAGCAAGGAATTGGGAATGTTATCACAAAATAGTGGAATCACTAAAGGAGCTTGAAGAAGATGAGACATTGCTCATTCAATCTGGCAAGCCAGTTGGCATATTTAAAACAAGAAAAGAGAGTCCCATTGTATTAATAGCAAATTCAAATCTCGTGCCAAAGTGGAGCACATGGGAGAAATTTTACGAGCTTGAAGATCTCGGACTTATAATGTATGGACAGATGACAGCTGGCTCATGGTGTTATATTGGAACGCAAGGCATCATACAAGGAACATATGAAACATTTGCAGCATGCGCAAGAAAACATTTCGATGGCACATTAAAAGGCAAATTTGTTTTAACAGGCGGACTCGGAGGAATGGGCGGAGCGCAGCCTCTTGCCATAAAAATGAATGGAGGCGCTGCTTTGGTTGTAGAATGTGATGAAAGCAGAATAGACAGGCGAATTAAAGCTGGTTACTGCGATGAAAAAACCGCCGACTTAGACGAAGCTTTGGAAATCGTAAAGAATGCAAAAGAAGAAGGAGAGGCTGTATCTGTTGCTTTGCTTGGCAATTGTGCTGATGTTCATCCAGAATTAGTAAAGAGGGGCATTACACCAGATGTGGTCACAGACCAAACAGCTGCTCATGATGCATTAAATGGTTATGTTCCAGCTGGTTATTATGGGGATAATTTGCATGAAGCTTTTCAGTTGAGGGAAGAAAATCCAAAGAAATACATTGAGCTTTCGATGAAATCAATGGCTGAGCATTGCAAAGCCATGCTCGAATTTCAGAAAAATGGAGCTATAGTTTTTGACTATGGCAATAATTTGCGAGGACAGGCATATGAAGCAGGCGTTAAAAATGCTTTCGACTATCCCGGCTTCGTTCTCGCTTATATACGTCCGATGTTCTGTGAAGGCAGAGGACCATTCAGATGGATTGCTTTGACTGGCGAGCCAAATGATATATTAATGACAGATGAGGTTGTAATGAAAATGTTCCCAGAAAATAAAATTCTCACAAACTGGATTAAGAAGGCAGAGGAACATTTGCCTTGGGAAGGTCTTCCAGCCAGAGTATGCTGGCTTGGATATGGTGAGAGGGATAAGTTCGCCTTGGAAATAAATA
The DNA here is from genome assembly GCA_024275755.1 of archaeon. GTDB lineage: Archaea > Thermoplasmatota > E2 > UBA202 > JdFR-43 > JdFR-43. The sequence continues at coordinate 12,035 of JAJRYN010000009.1, forward strand.
GGCTTGTTAGGGAGGAAGTAATAGGTCCCATTGCTATAACCCGTGACCATTTAGACGCAGGAAGCGTTGCCTCTCCAAATAGAGAGACGGAAAAAATGAAAGATGGAAGCGATGCCATTGCTGACTGGCCTTTGCTTAATGCATTGCTAAACTGTGCAGCAGGCGCCGATAACGTTGCCATTCATAATGGAGGAGGCGTTGGCATAGGCCTATCGACGCATGCTGGCATGGTTGTGATATGTGATGGAAGCAAGGAAACAGATGAGCGCATTAAAAGAGTGTTTAAAACTGACCCTGGATTGGGTATTGTAAGGCATGCTGACGCAGGCTATGAAGAGGCAATAAAAAATGCTAAAAAGTTTGGCATAAAAATGCCAATGTTGTGGTGATATAATGGAAAGTAAAGTATGCCCTATATGTGGGGCAAGGATAAAAGGGAATATGGAGGATCATATAAAATATATGCATCCTGAAGAGATAGCTAAACAGGAAATGGAAATGCTAGATGAGATGGCAAGGCAGCAACAGGAAGTAATGAAGGAAATGAGAGAAAGATATCCTGGCATATACAATGAATTTCTTGAGGAACTTGCCAAGGATGATAGCAGGGAAATTAAAATGATTTGTGCAAATGAATATCTTTCAATGAATGAAATAGAAAAGGCAGAAAAGCTATTTACCCAGATGCTCGATAATGCAGATGCAGAGGTATACAATGGTTTGGGAATCTGCTGCAGAAGAAAAGGAGATTATGATAAAGCAATAGATTTCTTTAAGAAGGCGATAGATTGTGGAGAGGTAGAAACATCCGTTGCAAACATATGTGATATATATGAGGAAGAGGGAAAATTTTACGAAGAAGAGAAATTTTTAAAAGAACTGCTGAAAAAACATGAAAATGGTTACCTGTATGCCCTTCATTCAAGAATACTAACCATGATAGGAAAATATGAAGATGCTGAAAAAATAGCGACAAAAGCAATTGGAATGGGTGAAGATGACGGCTATATTTATTTAGCCTTCTCTTTAATAATGCAGGGCAAAGAAGAGAAGGCTGAGGAAATTTTGAGAGAATTTAACGAAAAACATCCAGATAGACTGCATTCCTATATTCTCTTGGCAAATATATATATGGAGAGAAATGTCGAAAAAGCCGAGGAATATCTCAACATTTTATATGAAAAAACGAAAGATCCCTTCATACTGGATTATCTCATCTCGAGCTTTCTAAATATTGGGAAAATGGAAAGGGCTGAGGAGATAATAAAAGAAGCATTAAAATTGCACCATTTGCCACAGTATCATTTGTTATATGGGATAATACTGCTTATGAAAGGGGATGATGAGGAAAAAGAATTTGAAAAATTTATTGAAGCATTTCCTTCAAAAGAAGCTTACATAAAAGTTATAGATATTTATATCGACGCTGAAAATTATGGAAAAGCATGGAAGTATCTAAAGAAGGCAGAGATAATTTATGGAAGCGATGAAATCTTTAAATGCATCAGAGGAAACATTCTTTTCCAGGAGGAAAAGATTGATGAGGCATTGGAAGAATACGAAGCCTCTATAGGCGTTAAAGAGAATATAGATGCATACATTGGCATGATAAAATGCTTTATGAAAAAAGGCGACATAAGAAAAGCGATTGAGGCTTGTCATAAAGCCATATTGATAACTGATGATGAGGAATTACAAAATGAGTTAAGATATTTAATCAATAAAATGGGAGGTTGAACATGATTGTGGATGGCGAAAGCCTGTCCATAGAAGATGTTGTAAATGTTGCAAGAAAACATGAAGAAGTAAAAATAGGAGCTGGAGTAAAAGAAAAAGTGGAAAAAACCAGAAAAACAATTGAAAGAATTCTGGAAGAAAGAAAACCAATATATGGCGTAAATACTGGTTTTGGAGAGCTTGCAAATGTTAAAATAAGCAATGATAAAATTGAAGAGTTGCAGGAAAATTTGATAAGGAGTCATGCTTGCGGTGTTGGCGAAGCTCTGGAGGAGGAGGTTGTAAGGGCAATAATATTGTTACGCCTTAACTCTCTTGCAAAAGGTTTTTCTGGGATAAGATATGAAATTCTTGAGAGACTGGCAGAAGTTTTAAACAAAAGATTCTATCCTTATGTTCCTTCGCAGGGTTCTGTTGGAGCAAGTGGAGATCTGGTGCCACTCGCCCATATTGCATTGGCTTTATTAGGGGAAGGGGAAGCGTATTATAGTGGGCAGCTGATGCCAGCCAAGGAAATTCTTGATAAGCTGAATATAAAACCACTCAAACTTAAGGCGAAGGAAGGCCTGGCTTTAATAAATGGCTGTCAGTTTATGGCTGGAGTGGCATGTTTAGCCTATTATGATGCTTGCAATCTTTTGAAAAATGCTCAGATTGCTGGAGTGATGAGTTTAGAAGCATTAAAAGGAACGGATCAGGCATTTAGAGAGGAGATAGCTATAGCACGCCCTTATAATGGACAGATGAAAGTCATCAAAAATCTATGGAAGCTATGTCAAGGTAGCAGTATAATTGCCTCGCATAAAAACTGTCCAAAAGTTCAGGATGCCTATAGCCTGCGATGCATGCCTCAGGTATTTGGTGCAATGTATGAAGCAATGGATTTTATTAAGAATATACTCAGCACTGAAATAAATTCTGCAACAGACAACCCTTTAATCTTTGATGATAGTGTAATATCAGGAGGAAATTTTCATGGAGAACCAGTTGCCATAGCTTTAGATTTACTCAATATAGTATTAACAAAACTTTCAAGTTTCTCTGAAAGGAGAATAGCCCGTTTGCTGGATGAAAAGCTTTCTGAACTGCCGCCGTTTCTAACCAAAGAGCCTGGTTTAAACTCGGGTTTAATGATTCTGCAGTATGTTGCAGCTTCTTTGGTAAGCGAGAATAAAAGCATGGCTTATCCGGCAAGCGTTGATTCTATACCTACGTCAGCCAATCAGGAGGACTATCAATCAATGGGAAGCATCGCAGCAAGGAAATGCATGCAGATTTTAAGAAATGCTGAAAAAGTGGTAGCTATTGAATATATTACTGCATCTCAAGCCCTAGATTTCTTTGAGCTGCAACCGTCACCAGCAAGCAAAGCAGCATATGATTTCATAAGGAAGCATGTGAAAATGGTGGAAAAAGATAAGGCAATGTATAAAGAAATTGAAAAAATTGCCGATTTTGTGCATAATGGAAATATTTTGGCAGAAGTGGAAAAAGTTGTTGGAAAATTACTCTAATGCTTTTGCTATTTCTCTTGCAGCTTCTTCTATTTTTCCCTTTCTATTTTTCACAATTTTTACTGTTGCATTTGTAATAACAGCATAACTCATTGCTGCCATTCTATTCATCATCTGATGCAACTCTATTTCTTCTCTGCTTTCTTCATCTCTCTTCCTTATCCCTTCATCTTTTTTTCTCCTTGTCTCTATTTCTTCTGGCTCAGCTTCAATCAGAATTATTCTTTTTGGCTGTAAAATTTGTAGAACGTCATAAGGTAAGCCGGGCAGATAGCCATATGGTGTTTTTATTGTGCAGTGCGTATCTATAATAACATCATCCTTTTCAGCGATCCTTTTAGCTGCTTTCAACTGTAGCTCGCGTTGTTTTTCATATGGTAGCTTTCTCATTTCATCTCTGTTTTCTATGCCTTCCTGCTTTGCCATTTCAAACATCACATCCCCATAATTGATTACTTCCATCTTTTTTATCTTCAAAGCCTCATTGAGCACCGTAGTCTTTCCTGCCCCCGGTATGCCAGCTATTATTACCCTCATTCTACTCCCAGGAACTTTCTCAAAACAGGATGCATTTCCATTGCCTGCTCTCTTGCGATATCTTCATAGAGTCTTATGACTATACCCACAGTAAGCAATAATCCAGTTCCAGATGTATTGCCTACTGTGCCTATTAAATTCGCAAATATTGCGAGTGCCCCAACTAATGCAGAGCTTAAAACAGTTAAAGCAGGAATATATCTTTCAAGCACTTTTTTCAAAATTCTTGGGTCTCTTCTGAATCCAGGAATCTGCATCCCAGAGCTCTGTATCTGTCTTGCCACTGCTTCGGGCCCCATATTTGTTGTTTCAATCCAGAATTTACCAAAGAAGATACAGCCTACAATGAAGACAGTGGTATAAATTATGAGTCTCAGTGCCATTTGCCAGGGCTCGTGATCCTGCAAATAGCCACGATAGCGAGGATCAATCAATGGGAAAAGCCATGTGTGTAAGCCATTGGGACGAGTTAAATACCACAGCGCTCCCGCTACTGGCTGGGTTGAACCAGGCAAATATTTTCCAATCCACCAGGCGCCGCCTATTACCGGAATATTGCTCAGGCGGGTGTATAAAAGAAGGCCAAACATGTTTAAATTAGCCATTAAAGCGGCCATTAAAATGACAGGGATATTTGAAGCATACATGAGGCGGAGAGGATATCTGCCTCTTGCCCCTCTTACTCTTCCATGAGCCAGTGGTAACTCAACTCTTGATGACTCTGCATATACTACCAAAAGGAAAATTATTATTGTGCCAAGTAAGGCGACGACAGGATTGGTGGGGAAATAAAAATTTTCTCGAAACCACCTCCGTTTACTAATTCACCAAGTGACATATGGGTAGTCAAATAGATGGTTTTTGGAATTGTTCCTGCTGGAGGATTGTCTATGCCCATAGGCAAATCTCTATTGGAAGGAAGCCAGCTGAATAAGCCTGTAACCAAAGCATTTGAAACGCCGGCAGCTATGAATAATGAAACACCAGAACCTATACCCCACTTTGATATAACCTCATCCATCCAGAAAACAAGCATACCTCCTACAAACAGCTGGAGAATGATTATAGCTCTCGCTCCTCCAAAGCCAGCCATCTCGATGAGTCCGTCGCTAGGTCTCAAATAGCCAAAAACCTGGGGTATTGCTTCTATTAAAATCATTACAACAACCAGAACCTTCTGGAATCCCTGATATAATGCTCTGTCTTCATCATTCTGCAAATCTAAATTTATTAATTTAGCTCCAACAAAAAGCTGCAATATGATGGATGCTGTTACAATTGGTCCTATACCGAGATGAACTAGGCTGCCGCTCGCTCCAGCAAATATCGCTCTGAAACCTGCAAACATATCTATGCTTTCTGGATGCAGCCCGTATATCAAAATCTGAGTAAGGACATAGTATATTACAAGGCATGTTGCAGTCCAGAGTAGTTTGGTTCTGAAAGGTACATGCCCCTTTGGCTTTTTAATTGCAGGCCATCTTTCAACGAGGGGCTTAAGAGCGTATAATCTACTTTTCTCAGCCATTTTATCCCATTATTACTTCTCCACCAGCTGCCTCTATTTTTTCAATTGCTTTTGGCGTCGCCTCCTTAACTATAACTTTCAAAGGCTTGTTTATATAGCCAGAGCCAAGTAATTTATCATATCCCAGTTCTTTTAAATTAACTTCTCCCTCAAATTTATTCAGTTCCTCAACATTTATTGTTTTCTTTTCTTTTATAACCCCATGTCTTGTAAATCCATGCCTCCCAAATCTCCATTCTAAATGCTTGTGTTTGCATCCTCCAGCGAATCCATGCCCTCCCTTATGTCCTCTGCCACGATGTTTCTTTTTGCTACCATATCCGAATGTTTTTGAACCTCGCAACTTTTTTGTTTTCTTTCTCATAGCATCCTCCTTATCAATTCATTTATATCCTTTCCTCTATAACCAGCTGAACCTCCAAGTTTGTAAGGCCTCTTTATGCTTTTATACCCTTTTCTTGGAGGATGAAGTCCTATACATGGGTTTGTAATATCCTTTAATTTTGCCCCACTTTTTAATTTTTCAACTGCTTCATCCACATTTTCTACCTTGGCTCTCTGCAACAGAAGCTTTAGGGTTTCATCATCAATTTCTCCCCATGTAACATAATCCTTAACCTTCTGCAACATCCCCTTATAACTAGGGTTAGGATGAATGATTGTGCAACTGTTTATCTTATGTAAATTGAGCATCTTGAGTGTATCTCTCACTTCTCTATTTGCATCTATTGTACTCCTTATCCTTATTACAGCTATCATGTTCCCACAGCTCCTGATACAATATTCAGCTTCTTCTTGAGCTCTTCAGGAGCCTTGTGAATAGCTGTATTCTTCAAGGCATCATATACTGCCTTGGCAAAATTTATGGTTGTTCTTGTTTCTCCCTTAGTAAAGCCCCACACATCTTTTATACCGGCGAGCCTCAAAACAACTTTGGCGACGTTTCCCACAGCCAGCCCGACACCACGAGGCGCTGGCTTTAGTGTGATGCGAACTGAACCGCATTTGCCAGTAACTTTAAAGGGCAATGAATGGGGTGTGCCACATCCACATTCCCATGAGCCACATCCTCTATTAACCTCTATTATATTTAGCTTGGCTTTTTCCACTGCTTTCCTTATTGCCATTCCTACTTCCCTATCCTTAGCCTGTCCTATGCCAACGTAGCCATTTTTATTGCCTACCACAACCACTACTCTGAACTTTGTTCTTCTGCCAGAGTCAGTCATACGCTGCACCATGTTTACGTCTATTACTTCATCTTCCAAATCTGGCAACAGCATGTCAACTATTTCTACTTCTCGCAATGGCAACCCACCTTTCAATGCCTGTCCCATTGAAGTTATCTTGCCTTCCACTACTAGCTTACCCAGCCTTGTTTTCGGAACCCACTCCTCATTCATATTCTTCCTCTATCTTACTTTTTATTTCCTCTACTTTTTCAGCTATTTCCTCACTTATATGCTTTCCGTATATTCTATCTTCAGATGGCACTATTTCTTCACCGTAAGGAACATCAATGCCAGCGTCAACAACTCCTTTCAGGGCGGCAAATATCCTTGCCCCTTTTCTTGGAGTATATAGGCCAATATCGAGCACGCCTTCCTTTATACCTTTTTTCAGAGCTTTTTTACCAGCAAGCAAGCCAGTGAGATAAGCAGCAGGAGTATTGGAAAGGCTGTAACCCCAGCCATATTTTTTCAATTCACTTCCTATAGCAGATGTGACTATTTTATCTCCTGTTACATCATATACTGCAAACTGCACCCTGATATTTTTATTTGATTTTCTTACAACTACACGCGGCTTCCCTGATTTAAGTAAAGCTAACCTTTTCCTGTAATCTGTCTTTCCTTCCCTTCTCCTCCTAAATGGCAGTCTATTCATTTTTCTCAACCTTGAGCAACCCTTCTGTTTCTAAATGAAGGCGAACATGAGCTTTGCTTCTGAATTGTCCTCCTTTAGCCCGCCTATAATACAGGCGATATGTCTTTCTATCTATTAAACCTTTATCCCTTAGCTCCCTCAAATAAGCTCTTATGGGACGAATTGTTTTAATCCATGCTCTCTTCTTAGGCAATCTTGCTGTTGCTTTACCTTTTCTTGAACCATGTCCTTTTCGACGCCCCTTCCTTTTCTGCAGCATCCTTTTCCTTATCCTTCCTCGCGAATTCCCTCTTATTTTTCTTGCTTTTATTATTCCCTGCTTTATGAGATTTTGAATGTCACGCCTTGTAACTGCCTTTTCTATTTCTTCTAACTGCTCTGGATCCATCCATACACGATTTTCACCGCATTTGAGCAGCTCGGCGGCCAATCTTCGTTGGTTTCTCAGATCCATTTACAACACCCTATTCAGTACTCTTATACCCATTTCATCTGCTTTTGCAATAATTTCCTCTCTCTTCTTTCTTCCAACTGTGGCAGCAATTCTTATTGCTTCCTTGCTGCCATCTATACCTTCCAAATCTTTAACATTATACACAAGCCTTTCCCTAAAGCCGGAAGGATGCAAACCTCTAACCTTTTTAGGTGAGCCATAGCCTATACGTGGCACAGGTGGGCGATATTTATAATGGCGGCGCTGCTTGGAATGCCTGCCTCGAGGGCGACGCCATTTATCATCAAGCTTTTTGAACTGCCATAACTGCTGGCGTATAAAACGAGGTTTTTTCTTCCTTTCTTCCATTAGGCGACGTATTTCATCATCTAGCTTTGCCTTTATTTTTTGCATCTTGCCTTCTTCCACTATTTTAACTTCTTCTTCCTCTCCCATTTTTATGCACCTTTGCTCACTATATATATGCCGTCCTGGAACACTCTTATGTCTCTGTCTTTAACTTTTGTGGCAAATTCTATATTTGCTGCTGTTTGTCCCACTTCTTCTCTATTAATTCCTTCTATGGTGACCTCATCTCCCTTAACCGTAACTTTAACATTCCCAAATATTTTTGCTTTTCTGGGGTGCTTTTCTCCAAGGAAATTTTCAATAATTACTTCATTTCCTTTAACGCTTACTTTCATTGGGAAGTGAGAATAAACAATCTTCATTTTATAAACAAAACCTTCTGTAACTCCCTTAATCATATTTTTTATATGGGCTGCAAATGTTCCAACCAGAGCTTTTTCCTTTCGCCTTGCAAACTCGCATTTCACAACTATTTTATTGTCAATCTTTTCAATGCTAATTTTTGGATGATATAATTTCCTTTCCAATTTTCCTTTTGGTCCTTCTACAATTACAACGCCTTCTTTAATTTCTGCCTTCACATCATCTGGCAATTCAACTTCTCTTATAGCAACTGGTACCATCTTAGCACCTAATAGACATAAGCTAACAGCCTGCCTCCAATTCCTTCTTTTTTAGCTTCATATTGTGAAATAACCCCTTTATTTGTGCTTAATATGAGTACGCCACGGTTTTCTGCTGGTAACTAGCGTGCCTCCCATTTTTCAAATTCTCCCTTCTTGATTGCATGCCTCGGTTTTATTACATTGCAGTTGTTTATATTTCCCTTAAGTTTCACCTTAAATTTTCCTCCTTTTCCATCATCTATCCATTCAAATGCCTCAATGTAACCATATTCTTGCATAACCTTGAGTACTCTACCAATTAACTTTGAAGCAGGCTTTACTATACACTCTCTCTTGCCTACTCTTTCTGCATTTTTGATTGTTGCTAAAGCGTCTGCAAGTGGATCATTCAACATTTTACCCCAAATATACCTTTTATTCTTAAAGCTTTCGCCTTTGGAAGAGGATGTTATGAATTTTTAAGTTTTAAACGATAATTAGAAGGTAGCTTTGTTGGACTTCTTGTCCTCTTTTTATACCAGAGAAAATTTCCATTTATTCAAAATTCAGACAAAATTATAAAAATATGAAAGCATTTCCACAGCATGAAATTGCTTGAACATGCAGGCAAGGAATTATTCAGCAAATATGGCATTCCTGTACCAGAAGGAAGGGTTGTTGAAAGAAAAGAGGAATTGGAGAATATTACCATTCCTTTCCCCTGGGTTATGAAAGCACAAGTTTTAGTTGGAGGGCGAGGCAAAGCAGGAGGAATAAAATTCGCAAATAATATGGAAGAAGCAGAGAAAATCTTTGATGAACTAATGGCTATGGAAATAAAAGGCGAG
>JAJRYN010000088.1 GCA_024275755.1 archaeon
ATATAAAAAGTATCGAGGATTTCAATAAGATTCCTCTGATACCCCATACATTCTTTAAAGATTATCCGTCTGGCAGAAATTTTGCAGTGTGGCTTGCGAATCTGATGAGTACTGAAATTCCAAAAATAGTTATCAAAGGAAAGAATCCGTCTTTTGATGATGTAATTAATGCTTTCCAAGAGGCAGGTATAACAGTCTGTTACAGCAGTGGAACAACGGGAAAATTTACTTTTATCCCAAGAGATGAAAAAACATACAAAATGGGGCAATATGCAATAGCAAGATGTTCCCTAGAAATGCTTCATCATTGGTATGATCATGATAGCAGTGCATATCTACTATTTCCAAATCCAAAAAAGACCAATATTTATGTTGGTAAAGTAACCAATGTTTTATTTGATTTGGTCAGGGATGTGAAGGTGGCTATTGACAGAAAAATAACTACAGATTTGCTGAGAATCTCAATGGGTGTTACATTCAATTTCAAAGAAAAAATGATGAGTAAATTGGTAAGGGCAGCGAACAAGAAAATGAATGAAGAAATGATTAGCAACATAATAAACTGGGTTGAAAAGATGGACAGAAAAAGAGAAAGGATTCTCTTCACCGGTGCACCCTTCATTTTAGATATGGTTATGGACAGACTAATAGAGGAAGGAAAAACATACGATTTTGGAGAAAAAGGGGGAGTCTTAACTGGAGGAGGATGGAAAACACATGAAGAAAAAAGAATGCCAGTGGAAGGATTTAGAAAGAAAGTTGAGAAAGTATTTGGTATACCTCAAGAAAATTGCCTGGATTTATATGCCATGGTGGAAGCCAATGGATTCATGGTGCATTGTCCAGAAGGACATTATCTGCACATTCCAACAACCTATTTCCATCCAATGGTTTTGGATGAGAACGGTGAAGAAGTAAGCTATGGAGAAAAAGGAAGATTTGCATTTTTGGATGGCCTAGCTATGAGTTATCCAGGATTCATAGTAACTGGAGATGAAGTCAAAATACATGAACATTGCCCAACTTGTGAAAGAGAGGGGCCAGTTTTAGAGCCGGAGGTAAAAAGGATAAAGGGAGAGGAAATAAGAGGATGCGCAGAGGAAATGAGAAGGATAATACTGGAGGGTTAAAATGTTTGGAGAATGGAGAGAAAAAGGATATATAATTCCATGGAAAATGCTTAGAGTTACACTGGGAGCGATGCCTCCATTAGTTAAAATGATTGTGAGGCATCCGGTGTATATAATGAAAAGCAATGCTGCTGCCAAGAAAAATCCAGTGAAATACGACCCCCCTCGTTATGAAATACCAGAATATAAAGAAGGAATGCCATATTGCAAATCAAATGAAAAATATCTTCGTCCCACTCATCTCTGCAACCCGCATGCTAAAGAAATTATAGCAATGGCAAATGAGCTTGGAGCATATAGAGAAGATGCGTGGACATTTGCAAATAACGTATTTAATTTTGTAAAGAAGAATATAAAACTTGCTTTCGTCGGACTTGATAGAGAAGTAGATACTTTGAAAAGAGGAACAGGAACGTGCATTCACCAGCTTTCATTATTTGCGGCTTTATGCAGGGCTGGAGGACTTAAAGCAAGATACAAACTTTATAGCCTTGCTCTGGTTGAGCCTTTATATCAGAATATGATAGAAGTTTCGCCAATAATGAAGGGGTGGTATGATGCTCTCGGCGCCTTCATGCTTCATGGGACAGCAGAAGTATATGTAGATGGCAAATGGGTGACAGCAGATCCAACCTTTACGCCAGAGTATGAGGCAGCAATGGGATTGCCCCTGGCAAAGTTGGGTGACGATCCATTAGGCATATGGAATTACCCTGTAGAGGGCACAACAATGCTTCTTGAGGGACTTCCATATGGTGTAGGAATAGCATGGAATTTCTTGGTCAATTTTCTGGCGAAAGGAGAAAGGATTAAAATAGATAGGAGCATGGAAAAAGCAAGGCAGATGGGAAAGAAAATACTCGAAGAAATGGGCGAAGAAGAATATGACAGAAAAGCAAGGGCAAAATATAAGGCAAAGATTCCGAAAATTACGCTTGAAAAATGCCCCAATCTTGTTTTTAAATGAAATTCATTTGCGATGAAATGCTTGGCACACTGGCAAAATGGTTGCGCATTTTGGGATATGACACAAAATATGCAAAAAATATGGATGATGAAAAAATAATTGAAATCGCAAGGAAAGAACAAAGAATTGTTCTTACAAGAGATAAAGCGCTTGCAAAAAAGGCAGACAAAGCATTATATATAAATGAAAGGGAACTGGAAAAACAGATAGAAAAAGTTTTTGAAAATTTTAATTTGAAGGTGGAGCATGATAAAATATTATCCAGATGCACAATATGCAACATACCTGTTGTCAAAATAGAAAAGGAAAATGTAAAAGAAAAGGTACCTGAACATGTGTGGAAAACTCAAGAAGAATTCTGGATTTGTCCACAATGTCATAGAATCTACTGGATGGGAAGTCACTGGGAAAATATGGCAGACAAAATAAAAAAATTGAAGAGATAATCACCAGAGTTTTCCTTTATAATAAGGCGAGAGAGGACATCCAAGACATTTTCCATTTATATAATATTTGCAATCCTGGCACTGGCATAAAGAACAGGAAGCTTCGTTATTCATTTTTAATGGCATTATGAAATTTGGATAGGAAGAGAGAATCACTTTTATGTCGTCTTTTCCAAATCTTTTTTTGGCTATCGATTCCAGACTGGAAAAATCTTCGCTTACAATATAAAGTGTTTTTGCATCTTCTGTTTCAATCATTCCGAGAATATATGGACATACCTCTAAACTTTCTATTTTTTCGTCTTTGCCCATCTCAATTTTTGCAACATGCAATCCAGCCCTTTTTATGTCAACACCAACATTACAAGCAATCAATCCTTTCTCTTTCAGCCTTTTTATCCTTGCACTTACTGATGGCTGCGATAATTCAACCATTCTAGCGATTTCGTTTTGGGACAACTTTGGATTTTTTTGCATCAAACTAATTATCTTTCTATCAATATCATCCAGCTTAACATCAATCAAGGGAACACCATATAAATAAGATTTTTGCATTTAAAACTTTTATGAATTATAAGAGTATGCCAATAAATAAAAATTTATACCCCTTTCAATTTTAATTCACATGAAAATACTGCTCATATTTCCTCGTCTCGAACACGGCGTAACCACATACAGAGACAAAGGTTCACCATTCGCAAAACTTTTTGGAAATCCTTATTTAAGTTTATCTCAGGTTGCTGCCTGCACGCCGCCGGGCCATGAAATTCGAATTATCGATGAAAATTATGAAAAAATTGATTTTGATGAACCCTGGGATTTAGTTGGTATTACTGTCCTCACAATGCTTGCTCCCCGTGCCTATGAAATAGCTGATGAATTCAGAAGACGTGGAGCAAAGGTTGTATTGGGGGGATATCATCCAACGGCTCTGCCGGAAGAAGCGAAGCAGCATGCAGATGCTGTCGTTATTGGCGAGGCCGAAGAAGTATGGGCAGAAGTCGTGAAGGATGCTGAGAAAGGCAAACTGAAACCATTTTATCATGGAAAACATGCAGACATGTCAAAAATTCCTTTTCCTCGCCGCGACTTAATGAAATTTAAGCCACTTACAGAAGGAATTCAGACATCTCGAGGTTGTCCAAATGCATGTGATTTCTGTGCAACTTCTGTATTTTTAGGAAGAGCATTAAGGAGGAGGCCAATAAAACATGTTATTGAGGAATTAAAACAGATTCCAAATAGAGTGATAATTTTCAGAGATGCTTCTCTTACATTAAATCCAAAATATAGCATGGAATTGTTTAAAGCAATGAAACCCTTAAAGAAGAAATGGATTGCTAATGGCAACATAAATCTGCTGGGCAAAAACGAGAAGTTTTTGAAGGCAGCAAGAGAAGCAGGATGCATATCATGGTTTGTTGGCTTTGAATCAATAAATCCAAGCAGTTTGAAGGAAGCACATAAAGTTTCAAATAAGGCCGAAGATTATGACAAAGCAATTAAGGTTGTAAGAAAATATGGAATGGGAATTGTGGGAGGTTTTATTTTTGGATTTGATAACGATACTCCAGAAATTTTCGATGCCACTCTTGATGCTGTTTTGAGCTGGGATATAGATGCTGCCGAATTCAATATACTGACTCCATATCCTGGAACTCCTCTTTATTACAGGCTGGATAAAGAAGGAAGAATATTAACAAAGGACTGGACTAAATACACGCAGGCCCATGTTGTATATCAGCCAAAGAATATGACACCAAAGGAATTGCTTGAAGGAACAAAAAAGGTTATCAAAGGCTTTTATTCATTTGAAGAAATGATGAAAAGAATTTATGGCTCTCTTAAAATCCATAAATTTGCTCCATATGCATTTTCTCTGCCAGGCATCAATGTGGCAATGTGGCGCTATTACAAGCAGGAATTTTTCAATGGAAATGATGCGGAAAAATTGCCGCCTTATAATTGAAAGATTTCATCCAAAAAGATTTAAGGCGGAAAGAAATGCAATTTGATGAAAGTCAGCATTGTGCTACCAACATTAAATGAGGAGGAAGGCATAGGAGATACTATTGATTCTATTAAAAAAGAAGAATTTGAGAGGAGAAGATGGGATCTGGAAATAGTGGTTGTGGATGGTAACTCCACAGATAGAACAAGAGAGATAGCAAAAGCCAAAGGAGCTAAAATAATAATAGAGCCCCGCAAGGGATATGGAAGAGCTTATAAAACCGGATTGAAAGAGGTGGAAGGAGACATAATAGTTACAGGAGATGCAGATGGAACTTATCCATTCGATAAAGTTCATGAATATATTGATTTGCTTTTGAAAGAAAATCTTGATTTTATAACAACAAATAGATTTGCTGGCTTAAAACATGGAGCCATGTCATTCAAGCATTTTATCGGCAATTTTATACTATCTTTCACTCTTCGCCTTTTATATGGAATAAAAATAAGGGATTCACAATCTGGAATGTGGATTATAAGAAAAGATGCGTTAAATAAAATAAAGCCTCTGGAGGAATTTGACGATGGCATGCCTTTTTCGGAGGAAATAAAAATTGAGATGTTTCGCAATAAAAAAATAAAAGCAAAGGAAATTCCATCCTGTCTTTATGAGAGGAAGGGAAAGGCAAAGCTACAATCATGGAAAGATGGCTGGAGAAATCTGAAGTTTTTGATAAAATATAGATTTAAAGGGCAGAAAAAGATTTAAGGCAGGCAAAGTTGTATTAAATGGATTAAAATGGATCCATTCATGATATTCTGGGTTTTTATGATTGGCATACTCATCGGCTTTCTAGTGGGTATCACCATTATATACAGGAAAGTTGCGATTCCTTTAAAAATGGAGAGAAAGGAACTGGAAGAAAAAAAGAGGAGTATGGCTTCTCTGTATGGCAAAATAACAGAGCAATTTGCCCCTTTTATGAAATATTATCCATATGATGCTCGCCGCTTCCGCTTCATTGGCTCCCCTATAGATGGCATTCAATTTGAAGATGATAAGATAATTTTTGTTGAATTTAAGTCAGCCAATAGCAAGTTGAGTCAGGAACAGAAGAAGATTAAAAAACTGGTTGAGGATAAAAAAGTGGAATGGATGAGCTTTGAGATAAAATGGGAGTAGATTTAAAACCCTTGGTAAAGGCAAAGCAGATAAGCTTCCATGACTTGAAAGGAAAAGTCGTAGCCATAGATGCATATAATACAATGCATCAGTTTTTGTCCATTATTCGCCAAAGAGACGGCACCCCCTTGAAAGATGCTCAGGGCAGAATAACTTCTCATCTTTCCGGCCTGCTTTATAGAACAGCGAATCTGGTTGAAGCTGGAATAAAACCTGTATATATATTCGATGGCAAGCCCCATCCTTTAAAACTGAGAACGCTTGAAGAAAGAAAAGCAGTGAGAGAAGAAGCTGAAAAGGAATGGATTGCAGCTCTTGAAGTCGGTGATATGGAAGAAGCGTTTAAAAAAGCACAGAGAACCAGCAGAATAGATGTGGAAAAAGTCAAGGAAGCAAAAAAGTTGCTCGAAGCATTAGGCATACCATATGTTGATGCGAAGAGGGAAGGAGAAGAGCAGGCTGCATATATGAATGCAAAAGGAGATGTGTATGCTGTCGCTTCCCAAGACTTTGATTCTCTTCTTTTTGGAGCTGTTCGGCTAGTAAGAAATCTGGCAATAACTGGAAAAAGGAAATTGCCAGACAAACAGATATGGATAGAGGTATCACCTGAAGAAATAGAACTCGAAAAAGTGCTAGAAGAAAATGATATCACAAGAGAGCAACTCGTGGATATTGCTATTCTGATAGGCACAGATTTTAATGACGGAATAAAGGGCATAGGTCCAAAAAAAGCATTGCAACTGATAAAAAAACATGGAAACATAGAAAAT